>CAYXHS010000011.1:9100-18986 GCA_964465105.1 uncultured Nitrososphaeria archaeon | reverse complement strand
TGTAGCTGTGGCCTGTGATCCAGCCTATGTCCGCCGTGCACCACCAGATGTCGTCAGGCGTTGGGTTGAACGCCCACTTGAGGGTTGCCCAAACCCAGACTAGGTATCCTCCGGTGCTGTGAACGACTCCCTTCGGCTTTCCAGTGGTTCCGCTTGTGTAGAGTATGAAGAGCGGGTCCGTGGCCTCAACGGGTTCAGGCGGGCAGTAGGGTTCAGCCTCCTTCATCAGGTCATCCCACCAATAGTCTCTTCCCTCCTTCATCGGAGTGTCCTCGAGCCCGATCCTCTTGACAACGACGACCTTCTCGACGGACTTCGACATTCCCAAAGCCTCGTCAGCGCTCTTCTTAAGCGGGATCACCTTTCCCCTTCGGTAGAGGCCGTCAGCGGTGATCAGCACCTTAGCCTCCGCGTCGTTTATCCTATCTGCTAGGGCTGATGCGCTGAAGCCTGAGAAGACTACGCTGTGAAGAGCTCCTATCCTCGCGCATGCTAGCATTGCTATTGGAAGCTCTGGGATCATCGGCAGGTAGATCGAGACCCTGTCACCCTTCTTCACGCCGAGCTTCTTCAAGACGTTCGCGAACTTGTTAACTTCTCTCCAGAGCTGATAGTAGGTTATGGTCCTCGTTATCCCTTCTTCTCCCTCCCAGAAGATCGCGACCTTGTTCTTCAGTCCCCGCTTCAGGTTTACGTCCAAGGCGTTATAGGATGCGTTCAAAACTCCTCCGACGAACCATCTGGCGAAAGGCGGATTCCATTCCAAGATCTTGTCCCAGCGCTTGAACCAAGTTAGGTTCTCAGCTACCTCGGCCCAGAATCCCTCAGGGTCTTCTAGGGCCCTGCTCCTAAACTCATTAAGCTTTTGACCATAATATCTAATCTCAGCCTCGGTTTCAGCTACGGAAGATCTATCAGAAGATTTCTCAGACATGACGTTCCACCGCCTACCTTGCCGTTTAGGAGCCTTTCTAAAAAGGATTTCCTCATCATATGCAAGTTTATCTAGAGGGACAAGCTTAGTTTTAGCTGATGGGGGAAGCTAGGAAATCTGATGAGATCATAAGCATAGTTGAGGTTAAGCCCATCGAGGGGAAGGACCTGATATTCATAGAGGGGTTTCCCGATGTGGGCTTGGTCGGAACCATAGCTGCATCTTACTTGATAGATAAGCTTGGGCTCGAGGAGGTGGGATATATCGATGCTGATCTTCTCCCTCCGATAATCTCGGTTCGAGATGAGCGGATAAAGGAGCTCATCAGGATATATCATGGGGGAAACGTGGTGGCCATAATCTCTGATGTTCCGATTCCTCCAGCGATGATCAAGCCCCTGGGCCAGAGCTTGGTGAGCTGGGTTAAGAGCAAGGGTGGAAAGCTTCTCCTATCACTGTCAGGTCTTCCAGAGCCGAACAGGCTGGACATAGATAAGCCTCAGATCTTCGTTCTCGGAAGCAGGCCTGAGATAACCGAGATGCTTCTCAAGATGGATGGAGCGAACAAGTTTAAGGACGGGTTCATCGCTGGGATCAAGGGGATCCTGCTCAGGGAAGCCGCGAGGATCGGGCTTGACGCCGCCATAATCCTAGCTCAGGCTCACTACAATTATCCTGATCCTGGAGCCGCTGGCCAGCTCGTCACCTATCTCTCTAAGATCCTTCAGGTGGATGTCGACGTTAAGCCTCTTCTTGAGAGCGCTGAGGAGCTTAAGCTTAGGCTTAGAGATCTGATGAGGAGGACTGATAGGATGATGCAGGGAGTTCAGAAGTCTAAGGAGCTTGAGCTTCCTCCAGTCTACCTGTGAGGTGAGGGTTATGGAGGAGTGGAGGAGATCTCTCTGGAGAAGGATCTTGGAGGAGTTTAGGAGGATTGAGGCTGAGATGAGCAGGATGGAGGATGAGTTCTTCAGGCTCATGAGGGAGGCTGAGGAGAGGAGAGGATGCATAACCCCGCTATACAACATCTACGAGTCTGGAGATGAGATTATACTCACGGCGGACCTCCCTGGAGCGAGCAAGGATGAGATAGATCTGACCGCGGGGGAAGATTATCTCAGGATCGAGGCTCCATGCAGGTCTCCGCTGCGAAGAGAGGCGGGTAGAAGATATGTTCTCCACATAAAGCTTCCAGTGAAGATTGATCCTGAAACCGTTAGGGCGAGGTATAAGGAGGGAGTCTTAGAGGTCGTTGCGAAGAAGAGGGTTGCAGGGTTCAGGGTTAAGGTCGAGTGATCAAAGCTCTTAGAGTCGCCATCCAAGCCCTCGCGACGTTGAATGGATTGTATCCTCCTCCGCCCAAAGCTATGATCCTGCCATCACACTTCTCATGAGCAAGCTTATGGAGCCTCGAAGTGACTAAATCGTGAACTTCTTCGGTGTAGTTGAGGCCTGTTAGGGGGTCTCCTGTTAAGCCGTCTGCTCCAGCTTGAAGGATGATGAAGCTGGGATCTGACTCCGATAGGAAGCGCTCGGCCATGGAGCTCCAAGCCTCCTTAAACTCCTCTGACCCAGCTCCAGGAAGGAATGTTATGTTGAGCTTCGTCCCGACGGCGTCTCCTGCTCCGCGCTCATGCTCGAAGCCCGTTCCTGGATAGAGGGTTCTGCCGCTTTGATGAAAGTCGAGTATTCTCACCCTCCTGTCTCCGTAGAAGCTGTAGAAGACGCCGTCCCCATGATGAGCGTCTATGTCGACGTATAGGATTTCCTGAAGCCCTTCCTTGTCGAGAAGATACTTTATCGCTATGGCTGCGTCGTTGAAGATGCAGAAGCCTCCAGCCGAGCCTCGCCTAGCGTGATGAAGCCCGCCGATCGGGTTAAACCCGTGATCGAGTTCTCCCCTGAGGATGAGCTTGACGAGCTTGAGGGTTGAGCCTACAACATAAAGCGAAGCCTCATAGCATCCCCTGAAGGCTGGGGTATCCCCGTAGTCGAGGTATCCGCGGCCCTCCTCAGACATCCTCCTGACCAGGTCGATGTAGCCTGCCTCGTGGAAGAGGAGGAGATCTTCGAGGGTCGCTTGCTCAGGGCTCACCCTCACAACCATTTTCTCTAAGCTTTCATCGAGGCTGTTTATCTCTTCGCGGAAGACGGCGACGCGGCCTATGTTAAATGGATGAGGTTCTGGGAAGCTGTATCGAAGAAGCTCGTTCCCCCAAGCTACTCCAACCTTGCAAGCCATGCTCAACACGCTCACAGGACTTCGCACCGCAGATCTAGAAAGCGTCACTAGGAGGAGGCCGCGTCGTTTATAAAAATATATCCAGCAAAACAGCATAACTGGTGATGAAAAAGGGAAGCTTAGACCAGAAAGACCTTCAGATACTTCAGATACTTCAGGAGAATGGTAGGGCATCCTACTCCGAGATCGCTAAGAAGGTCGGGATGAGCGAGGCAGCGGTGTACTCTAGGGTTCAGAAGCTTCTCAAGCTCAAGGTGGTCAAGAGGATTCAAGCGATAATCGATTCCGAGAAGCTCGGATACGCTGTCACAGCCTTCATCATGATTAACGCTCAGCCCTCGAAATACGAGAAGGTGTTGGAAAGCCTTTCATCGATACCGGAGGCGCTGGAGGTTCACGACGTTACTGGAGAGCATTATTGTCTGATTAAGGTGAGAGCTAGGAGCAACGAGGAGCTTGCTAGGATCTTAGATGAGATCGGGAGGCTTGATGGAGTGATCTCGACCGAGACCAAGATCGTCTTAAGGACCATCAAGGAGAGATATGATCTGCCTATAGTGAGCTCGGGTTCTACTCGTAAAGCTTCTCGACGAGCTCGCGGAGGTTCTTGAAGACGTAGGTTGGCTTGAGATCATGGGGAATCTCGGTTAAGTCTTCCTCCTTGGTTATTCCAGTCAGGGTTATGGCCGTATCGGCGCCTATTGCCTTTCCCGCCTTAACGTCCGTGTCTATCCTGTCGCCGACCACTAGAACCTCATCCGCCTTCATCTCAAGCTTCCTTAGAGCGAGCTCCATGATCACCCTCGAAGGCTTCCCAATTATCAGAGGCTTCATCCCAGTCATGTACTCGAAGGGAGCGATGAACGCTCCTGAACCAGGCTCAGGGCCCTCTCTTCCAGGATGAATTGCATCGGGATTCGTTCCGATGAACTTCGCCCCGTTCAGTAAAGCTCTCAATCCAGATGTCAGCCTTTGATAGTTTATCTTCCTATCGAATCCGACCACGAGATAATCTGCTTCCATCCACTCATTCAAGCTCAGCACCTTGTGGCCCATTTGTCTGCAGTATTCCTCAACTCCTCTTCCAGTGAGTATCAGGAGCTTGCTCGGGCCGGATACCGATGTTATGTAGCGTGCGACCGCCTCTCCGACGGTCAGGAACTCCTCGGGTGAGCATTCTATCCCCATGGCCTTGAGCCTGGCGGCGGAATCCTCCGACGTGATCTCGGGGTTGTTCGTGACGTAGAGCATCTTCACGCCGAGCCTTCTCAGCCTTTTCAGGGCTTCAACCGCTCCCTCGGTTGGCTTGCCGTCGACGTATACGCATCCATCTAGATCTAGGATTAAGCCCAGATACTTCTTCCTCATCCTAGCTCTCATGTCTCAGGAGAGGTGAGATCTTAAAGGATTGCGTTTTCCCAAGCAAGGTATGGAATAAGCTTCTTATTCTCCTAGGCGGGATTTGATGTTGGAGCGAGCAGGGTGGATGAATGCGGCTTATAGGAGGCTTATCCGAAAGCTCACGGTTGAAAACCTTTGGCTTTATGTTTTGAGCCTATTGAAGAGGGGGCCTCTCTACGGGTATGAGGTGGTTAAGAGGATTGAGGAAAACTTCGGGTTCAAGCCTGGGAGAGTCACCTGCTACATCGTCCTCTATAAGCTTCAGTCAGAAGGTCTTATAACAACCAAGAAGATCTCATCCAGCAATCCAGGCCCTCAGCGGAGATACTATGTCCTCACGAAGAAGGGTGAGAGGGCTCTTGAGCGTGCTAAGAGCTTTCTGAAGGAGCTTTCCGAGAAGCTCTAGTTTATGGCCGTGAACTATTTCATGGCCGTGAAACAGTTATATATCGACCACCGCATATTCTCTATGTATGTCGAAGGTAAGGGTCGCGATCATAGGGATAGGTAACTGCGCCTCAGCGTTGGTTCAAGGAGTCTATTACTACAGGGATGCTGATGAGAATGACTTCGTCCCAGGGCTCATGCACGTGAGGCTGGGACCATATCACATAAGCGACATAGAGTTCGTCGCGGCGTTCGACGTAGACAAGAACAAGGTGGGTAAGGATCTTTCTGAGGCGATCTTCGCTTCCCCGAACTGCACCAGAAAGTTCGCCGATGTCCCGAAGCTCGGAGTTGAGGTGATGAGGGGAATGACTCATGACAGCATCGGGAAGTATCTTCAAGGAGTGATCGAGAAGCATCCCTCGCCGACCGTCGACATAGCGGATGTCCTAAAGAGCGCTGGAGCAGATGTCGTCGTGAACTTCCTCCCCGTTGGAAGCGAGTCTGCGACCAAGTGGTATGTTGAGCAGGTTCTCGAGGCTGGAACGGCGTTCGTGAACGGGATACCGGTCTTCATAGCTAGGGAGCCTAGGTGGCAGGAGATATTCGAGAAGCGTGGAATCCCGCTGATCGGAGACGATGTTAAGAGCCAGGTTGGGGCGACGATCCTTCACAGGGTTCTCGTCAGGCTTCTGGTCGATAGGGGCGTTAAGGTTGAGAGGACCTATCAGCTGAACTTCGGAGGGAACACCGATTTCCTGAACATGCTTGAGAGGGAGAGATTGACCTCGAAGAAGATCTCGAAGACCACGGCGGTTACCAGCATGCTTCCATACGACATCGGGGAGGAGAACATTCACATAGGTCCAAGCGACTATGTTCCATGGCTGAAGGATAGGAAGTGGTGCTACATCAGGATCGAGGGTAAGGCTTTCGGAGACTGCCCGCTGAACATAGAGGCGAAGCTCGAGGTCTGGGACAGCCCCAACTCCGCTGGAGTGGTCATAGATGCCGTCAGGTGCGCTAAGATAGGTAAGGATAGGGGGGTCGGAGGCGTCCTGATAAGCCCATCAGCCTACTTCATGAAGAGCCCGCCGATCCAGTATCCTGATGACGTTGCGAGGAGAATGGTTGAAGAGTTCATAGAGGGTAAGAGGGAGAGATAAGGGAGGCTAGGTGTATTCTTCGAGCGATCGGAAGACCGTTGACAGCCTATTAAGCGCCTTCCTTTTTTCTGTTAGGCTTAGGTTTGATGCCTTTATCGCTTCGATCAGCTCATACAGCCACTTCTCCTCATCCCTTCTCTTAGATCTCTCTGGAACCTCGCTGAAGAGCATCGCGGGATCCTTCAGGCTCGGATAGACGTCGTAGAGCTCGATTGAGGCTGCGGCCAGGAACCTGACCATGGATGGGCCTACTCCATGAATGGAGAGAAGCTCCTCATAGTTGCTCGGAGATATCTCATGAATCTTCAGGAGGGTTGACCAGCTCACCTTCGGGACCTTGAAGGGGCATCTTCTCGACTCATGCGCATCGAACTCCGTTAGGGTCAGCTGACCTGATGGGATTTCCTGGTTGAGCTTCTTCAGAGATTGGAGGTCATGGTTTACAGCCTCGACGCAGGTCTCCCTCGCCTCGGAGCTCTCCCTGCTAGTCATATCCAGTACCATGCCTTCTTTCATGGCTGAGACTATTCCGCTGTGAGGCTCCTCGACAAAGCTTCTCAGCCCCGTCGAGATCCAGTGATATCTCCTGACCATGTTCGTCATCGGCTTCACGCCTTGCTGGATTATGACCCATTCCCCATCCCAGCTTACGAGCATGAGGTGGAGGTATAGCTTGAAGCCATCTTGGATTGCGGCGTTATCGACTTTCGCGACCATCTTGCTCGCATATTTCAGCCTCTCTACGAGATGGCTATCGAATCCGAAGATCTCGACTAGCTTTTCAAGTTCTTGAGGAACCTTGTAGCCTTCAGGTCTTTTGCCTCCGACCACCGCGAGACCCGTCTCCGCCCTGATGAAGTTTTTCAGGGTTGTTGCTATTATTGTGGTAGCTCCTCCTCCCAGCTCGTCAAGCCAGGCTGATGCCGCTAGGCCGTCGAAGAACACGGGTGAGGCTAAGCCCGCCATGAACCTCTTTGCTCCGAAGAGTGAGATGTATGAGCTTACTATTCCTGTGAGAGCTTTTTCAACGGTTCTGAAATACCATCTTGGCTTAGATGCGTAGATTAGCTTGAGCTCCCTTAAGCCTGCGCGATACATTCAGCTTACAGCTTGCATCTCCCTAGATTAAATTATTGCGTTACGAATGATTCCTCGTAATATACGCGGATATTACCTGCGCCTGAGCCTTTTGACCAATATGTAGAGTGAGAAGCTCAGGGAGATCGCGGTCGGGAGAACGAAGATGAAGAATAGGAAGGTTTTCTCCAGGGTTGAGGTTATGTGGAAAAAGAATGTTATGAGGAGAAGGATTATCGATGAGATTAGCCAAGAGTGTTCGTCGTCGAGGTTAAGCTGCTTCTTCAACGGGCCTGATCAGCTCCCTCAGCGGTATGTCGACGTAGCTTCCGTCGGGTCTCTTCCTCCTGATTATTATCGGCAGAACTCCTGCTTCGAACTCTCTTCTGGCTATGTCTATTGGCCTGTCGTCAGGCTTTACTGGGACTAGGGGGAATGCTCCGAAAGATAGTTGGAGAGCTCTTCCAGCGATTATCCTAGCTTTTTCATAGCGGGTCAGCGGCCGCCTATACGGATCCTCTGAGGCCATATCATTACTCAAAGGATGACTCTTCCTCTCCCGTCTTCTCCTCTTTACCCTTCTTCTCCTCGAGCCTTGAGGCGGCTATCACGTCATCGATCTTCAGGATCATCGCTGCGGCTTCCACCGCGGACTTTATCGACTGCTTCTTGACGAGAACGGGCTCCAGGACGTTCAGCTTATACATGTCATCAAGCTTGCCTTCGAGAACGTTCACCCCAGCCCACTTCTGACCCTCCTTATGCTTCGCCCTAAGGGTTACCACGGCCTCGATAGGATCTAGGCCAGCATTCTCCGCTAGCTGGGCTGGAATTATCTCAACCGCTTCGGCGAACTTCTCCACCGCAAGCTGCTCCTTTCCAGGCAGGGTCTTCGAGTAGTCTCTTAGAGCTAACGCGACCTCGACCTCGCATGCCCCTCCTCCAGCGACTATCTTGCTCTCAACTATCACGTCCTTTATCACGTTCAGGGCGTCCTTTATCGATCGCTCCGCCTCATCGACCAGCCTCTTCGTTCCACCCCTGATGAGAATCGTTATCGACTTCGGGTTCTCGCATCCCTCTATGAACACCATCTTGTCCTCTCCAACCCTCCTCTCCTCAACGAGCTTCGCCCTTCCCAGATCCTTCTCGTTTATCTCCTCGATCCTCGTGATTATCCTGGCCCCAGTTGCCCTCGCGATCTTCTCGACATCGGATTTCTTTATCCTCCTCACCGCGAGGATTCCCTTTCTCGCGAGGAAGTGCTGCGCGACGTCGTCGATCCCCTTCTGACATAGGACAACGTTCGCTCCCGTTGCGGCGATCTTCTCGACCATCTCCTTAAGCATCTGCTCTTCCTGCTCCATGAACGCCTTCATCTGCTCTGGAGACTCTATGTGAAGCTTCGCGTCGAACTCGGTCTTCTCTATCTCGAGCGGGCAGTCTAAGAGAGCTATCTTGGCGTCGTGAACTATTCTCGGCATGCCTGGGTGAACTACCTCCTTGTCCAAGACCATTCCATCTATTATTATCGTGTCTCTCAGGGATTGACCCTCCTTCTTCTCTATCTTGATATTGTCTAGGTCGACGGTCCATTTTCCATTAACCTGCTCAGCGACCCTGAGAACGGCGTCAACCACTATACCCGCTAGGTAGTCCGCGTCCTCGGAAACTATCTTCGCCGCCATCGAGGTCTTCGCTATCTTCTTCAAAGTGTCTTTATCGGTTACGGATATCGGGATCGCGATCTGATCGCATACTTCAAGCGCCTTTAACGCCGCCTTCTTGTATCCCTCGATGATTATCGTTGGATGAACCTCCTTCTCTATCAGCTCCTCCGCCTTCGCGAGCAATTCTCCAGCCAAGACCACAACAGAGGTCGTTCCATCTCCTACTTCAGCGTCCTGGGCCTTAGCAACCTCAACGAGCATCTTCGCCACCGGATGCTCTACGTCCATTTCCTTTAGGATAGTCGCGCCGTCGCTCGTTATCGTAACGTCTCCGAAGCTGTCGACGAGCATCTTGTCCATTCCCCTCGGCCCGAGGGATGATCTCATCGCTTCCGCTATCACCTTTGCAACCATTATGTTATTGAGCTGAGCTTCCCTACCTCTAGTTCTCTGAGTTCCTTCACGTAGGATTATGACAGGAACCTCTCCTTGAACTGCCTGTCCAGCTGCCATATACTCACCTCCCCAATAGGTCCAAGTCTAAGATGATTGCGGGTTACTTATAAACCTAGAGACATTCGATTTAAGGCTTAGCGCTAAAGCCCTATATTCCAGCCGATTGCGCTGGCCACGATCTATGCTAATTTCTGAGAGCTTTGATGGCTTCTTCCCGCGAAGATGATTATTTGATGGTTCACGTTTAATGATCATATTCGAAAAGTTTTATGAGCAGCCCCTCCGTCATACCCTCTGCTGTGGAGGTGATCCAAGTGAAGCTCATCTCGGTTAAGATGCCTGAAGCCTTGATAGAGGGGATGGATGAACTCGTCCGCAGAGGATCCTACCCAAGTAGGAGCGCGGTCATGCGAACAGCTGTGAGAGATCTCTTGAAGAAGGAGCTTTGGAAGTAGTTTTTGGATGAGTTAAGGCTTAGCGCCTCTTCGGGCGAAGCTTGAGAAAGGGTAGATGCTTTACCGTGATCACCCTTCCATAGAAGTGCTTCATATCC
>CAYXHS010000011.1:0-9000 GCA_964465105.1 uncultured Nitrososphaeria archaeon | reverse complement strand
AAGGGAGGAAAGGTTTTTCGCCCGCACTGGGATGGGCTTAACTCTAAGCATACCTCTTGATGTGAGAGCTTTGGTGAGAAGCTTTGGGGGAACCTCGACCTCGACGACGGGGCCGTAAACATATCTCGTATCATCTGCGCTCTCGGCGAAGAAAGTCTTCTCTGCTCCCAGGTTCGTGTATCCGATATATCCCTTGACTTCCAGCTCTCTGGAGGATCTTATGTAGGCGAAGATCGGGAGGCTTCCCCTCCAATACGGTATAGATATTAGGCTTCCGAGTATGCTTCGGCCTCGATGCTTGAAGAACCAGAAGAGAGGCTGGACGTCAACCCTGCTCGTGGCGAGCCTCGCCAGGTTCGTAAGATCTTGAACCTCTATCGCTATGGGCGGCCTCTCTTCCCGCATTCAGACAAATCGGATTCTAGAAGCTCATAAAAATTCTCTTTTCTGCTGATGATTCTAGATTTTCCTGACGGAGCTTTTCGCCCCGCAGATCTCGCAGACCAGGAACCTCAGCCTCTTCTCGGACACTATCTTCGTGTCGAGCCCTCCGCATATCGGGCACTTAACGAACTCCCTAACGTATAGCTCCAGAAGCCTTCTGAGCTCCTCATTCGATAGCCTTCCCTGGACGATCAGCCGCTCTCCCTCGATTGATCCAGGCTTTCCAGACTCCTTGAAGATGAACTTCGCGAGATGCGAGGGCTCCCTGTTAAGCTTCTCAGCTATATCCTTGAAGTTTAAGACCATGGTTCTCCTGCTTTCATGAAGTATCTCGGGGTTTAGGATGAGCGTTCTATCTCCTACGCCTGCCGCGGATCTCGGAAGCTTTGAGATCACCTCATCCAAGATCTTCACATATCCCTCCTTTCTCCTGATCAGGTCTTCCCAGCTCAAGCCGAGGTAAGGTTTCCGAAGGCTTAATTTATAGTATCTCCCTCTCCATGGTTTAAGCTTAAGTCGATGGAGAAGCATGCTTAGGTAAAATGAAGGAGTATTGGGTTAAGGATCTGTCTCTCGCTAGGGGTGGGGAGAGGAGGATAGAGTGGACTCGAAGTCTCATGCCAGTTTTATCGAGAATTCGTGAGAGGTTTGAGAGGGAAAAGCCTCTTGAGGGTTTGAGAATCGGCGCTTGCCTCCACATCACGACTGAGACCGCTCTGCTGGTTGAAGCTCTTGAGGTGGGCGGCGCTGAGGTGAGCATTTGCGCGTCGAATCCGATGAGCACTCAGGATGATGTTGCGGCTGCCATGGCCGCTAGGGGTGTTAGGGTTTATGCGTTTAGAGGTCAAACGGCTCGAGAATATTATGAGTGCATTGGATATGTTCTCGCCTCGAGGCCCATGATCGTGATCGATGACGGGGCAGACCTGATCTCGACGATTCACAAGCTATATCATCAGATTCAATCCGATGAGCTGGATCACGTTAGGAGAGCCATGGGATCCGTGGACGTCGGGGAGATCGTTGGGTCGATGATAGGTGGATGTGAGGAGACGACGACTGGGGTTATCAGGCTTAGGGCGATGGCGAGAAGCGGGAAGCTTCTTCATCCAGTCATCGCGGTTAACGATGCTGAGTCTAAGAGGCTTTTCGACAACCCGATCGGAACGGGTCAGTCGGCCCTAGATGGGGTGATAAGGGCTACTGGAATGCTTCTAGCTGGGAGAGACGTGGTCGTGGCGGGTTACGGTAACGTGGGCTCTGGGATAGCTCAGAGGCTCAGAGGGATGGGCGCGAGGGTGACTGTCGTCGAGGCCGATCCGATTCGAGCTTTGAAGGCCGCTATGGATGGATTTAGGGTGGAGTCCATGAGATCGGCTGCTTCTCACGGCGAGCTTTTCATAACCGCGACTGGGAACATCTCAGTGATTAGGAGAGAGCATTTTGAGCTCATGAGAGATGGAGCCATCCTGGCTAACGCTGGGCACTTCGACGTCGAGATAAGTAAGAGGGATCTCGAAGCCCTGAGCGTTAGGAGGGAGAGGATACTTCCATGCGTGGACATGTACGTGCTGAGGGATGGGCGGAGGCTATACCTTCTAGGCGATGGGAGGCTCGTTAACCTCGTCTGCGCTGAGGGTCATCCGAGCGACGTGATGGACATGTCCTTCAGCCTACAAGCTCTCTCAGCAGAATATCTCGCAAAGAACAGGGGAAAGCTTCCTCGAGGGGTTCTAGATGTTCCGAGGGAGATAGATGAGCTCGTGGCCAGGCTCAAGCTTGAGGCGATGGGCCTCGAGATCGAGGAGCTCACCGAGGAGCAGCTAAGATATCTTAGCCGATGGGAGCTTGGCTCCGAGTAGGAGCTTTGGCTTAGCAGCGTAGAAGCTGCCAGATATCGGCAATGGATACCACGGCGAGCGCTAGGCCGATGAGCGCTAGGAGGGGGGAGCTCATGAAGGCGGCCATGATAAGAATGAATCCAGAGGAGCCGAAGCCGATCAGGGAGCAGCCGATCAGGGTTCGCCTCCTAGCGTAGGGCTTGCCGATTCGGGTTGGCTTCCTGCTTAGGAGCCTCTGACCTTTGGGAGGAGGTTCTCCCATGATCTTCAGGAGGATTTATCGGCTGACGGCTCTATAAAAGTTTCTCGGCTTAGGGGCAACCGATCCTACCAGAGGCTTACTTGGCTCAAGCTTCTGGCCATCATCGCGGCAGCTCCTCACTCCTTCCCTATTTCTCGGCTTTCTGCCTTTCAGCAAGTCTCGCATATAAGGCTTGGACGAGCCTCCTAAGCTCTTCGGCTCGCTGGCTATAGTTTGCGATGGTCTCTTCATGGCTTCTTATGGTCACGCTTATCTGCTCTCGTCTCTTCTTTATGAGGTCATAGCTCTCCTTGAGCGGCTGCCTTATCACGACCCCTGCTCCTAGGCTCACGTGAACGTCTTTGATCTTTTTCACCTCTGCTTGGATGAAGTTTCCTCCGCCTATTGGTATGAGCATGTTGACCTTAGACCTCTTTTCCTTGAGCTCATCGAGCAGGGCTAAGGCTCCATCATACTCGCTTAGGAGAGATCTTAGGATCTCGACCCTGCTCTGGAGATCTGATAGGATTCGTTCTAGGGCTTGAAGCTCAGCTAATGCTCTTGAGAGATCTTGCTCCAGCGATGACATATTCTCGAAACCTCAGCAGCTCAATCCTGATTATATGGCTAACTATTTATACTCTTTTTGAGTCTTGGTCTCGATGAGGATCTCGGAGGCTCAGAGGAGGATCTTGGAGTTCGAGCGGGCGAGAAGATGGGACAAGTTCTCAGAGTCTCAAGTCTTTACCCACTTGGTCGAGGAGATCTCTGAGATAGGCCGCCACATTCTGGTCAGGGAGGGCTATAAGGCTCCAGGGCTTGGTCACGAGCTTCCTGAGGATGAGGTTTGGAGAGAGTTCGGTCAGGCTTTCACGCTGTTTCTGCAGCTTGCGAACAGGTTTGGCGTCGACCTGGAGGAGGCGTTCTGCAAGGAGCTTGAGCGGATGGAGAAGAGGTTTGACCCAGAAAGGTGGAGAAGCTATCTAGAGGAGGGTTTGAGCCGCGGCTAATGCTCCTCTCTTCGCCTCGATCGGGTGGGATGCTCCAGCTATCAGGATCACGTCACCGTTCTCGGGCTTGAGCTCCTTTATCAGCTGGAGGGCGAAGTCAGGCTTCTCCAAGGTTATGTCTGAGATCCCTGGCATTAGAAGCCTTCCATCGATGTAGGTTAAGACGAGGAGAGCTTTTGCTCCAGCCTTTATCGCTTCATCCCTTTGCTCTAAGCCTCTTCTGACCAGGTGTGCGGCCCCCTTCACGATTATGGCGTAGTTTTCGGGATAGCTCCATGGAAGCTTCAGCCTCGTAGATCCTATGTCCTTCAGCTTCCCCTCGAGCTCGGAGATGAGAGCTTTTCCCTTTTCGCTGAGAACGCATCCTCCTTTTCCGATGACCTCGATCAGAGATTCTGACTTGAGCCTTTGGAGAAGCGTTCTCACGGCTCCCTCGCCGAGGCTCAGCTTCTCGCTCAGCCTCTTCCTCCCGATCGGAGCTTCCTTGTTTATGGTTAGGAGAGCTTCTAGGAACTGGATGCTTTGGAAGGTTGGCTGCGGGCCAAGAGGTTTCGCCGCGAGCGATTCTAAGAGTTGCTTGATCTTCATCTAGGTTTATTCTGGGTTTCGCTGATTAAAACTCTTCTCCATTCAGGATGGAGCTATCGCCGACCTTATGAGATCTTTCGTGAAGGGCTTTAGGTCGCTGAGATCCTGACCCGTTCCGACGAAGAGTATAGGCTTCCCCGTCTGATAGCTTATCGAGATCGCTGACCCTCCTCTCGCATCCGCGTCGAGCTTCGCCAAGATTATGTAATCTATCCCAACGTATTCATCGAATCTTCTCGCCTGCTCCACCGCCGCGTTTCCCGCCAGGGCGTCTCCAACGTATATCACGAGATCAGGGTTCACGACCCGCTTTATCTTCCTCATCTCTTCCAGGAGGTTGCGATCTATCTCTGTTCTCCCAGCCGTGTCTATCAAGACGACTGGTATCTTGTTCGCCTTAGCGCTCATCACGGCGTCCATCGCCACGGCCGCGGGATCTGCTCCATACCTTTGACCAACTACTCTCACTCTTACTTGCTTTGCTAGTTTTTGAAGCTGCTCTATTGCTCCTGCTCTGAAGGTGTCGGCTGCCGCGATCACGGATTTGAGCCCATGCTTCTCGAGGAGAAGAGCGAGCTTAACTATCGTCGTCGTTTTTCCGCTTCCGTTAGGACCGACGAAGAGTATCGTGAACGGTTCTCCCGTTTTCCGCTTCTCATCTATCTTTTCTAGGAACTCTTTGAAGTTCCCCTCCTTCAGGACTGGATCGATTACTGCTGAGATCTGGTTTAGGATCTCCTTGGAGCTGTCTCCGAACCTGCTGAGCTTGAGAGGCTTGAGCTTTCTTGCAAGCTCTTCTCCAAGCTTCTCAGCGACCTCGACGGCGACGTCATTCATGATAAGCTTGAGCTTGAAGTCTTCAACGTATTCTTGGATCTCCTTCTCGGAGAGGCTTCTGGTCTTAAGGGCTTCAGCGACGTCTTTGAAAGCTTTCTTGATTCCCTCAAGCATGAGGAGACACCTGCTTCCCTAAAGCTTTCTAGCCTCCCCGCTCATCACGGTTACCATTATTCTTCCCGCTAGGAGGAGGTCTTCCGCCGATAAGAAGTGTCTGGCAGAGTAGTTGAACATGAGGTTGGCTTTCGGCATGATGTATTCTTCTCTTCTTCCAGCCCAGAGCTGGGTGAGGACCCTGATCCTTGGGAGGAAGTTGAAGGAGTAGCTGAGCCCTCCAAGCCTCTCTTTCCTCCCTCCAAGCTTTCTGCATACCAGCTCATACTTCTTAGAGTCATAGCCAAAGGTTCTCGCTAAAGGCTTGATCACATATCTCTCAAAATAGCTTCGATAGATCCTCGCTTTCGGAAATTCCTCGAAGGATAGCCAGTCTTCCTTTCTTCCAACCCCTCCGGTTGATGAGAGGTATCTTAGGATTAGGAAGCTTATCTCGGTTGGAGCTTCTTTTCCAGCTATCAGGTCTATTACTTCGCGAGTGTCGAGCTCGACCGAGTATGTTTTTGTTAAGAGGTTTATGACGTATCTTCCCTTCTTCTTCCCAGGTTTGGATGGCGCCAAGAATATCGCTCCACATCTCTTTGCGACGGAGTCTCCGTCTAGCTTTAGGAGCTTCTGAAAGATCGGCTTGCAGTCTTCTTCGGTGGGCTGGATCAGCGCTTTCCTCGAAGCCATCTTTAGAAGCACCAACCAATACTTGCTTTGATTTAGTGCCTTATTTGGCTTTTTACCCTTCCGAGTTTCCTAAGAGTTATATACGGATGAGCTTCAAGGAGCTTTGAAGAGAGGAAATATGAGAGGCGGAGATAGGCTTCAAACGCTCTTCGATATAGTATCGGTTGGTTACGAGCTTCTCGATGGCAGGGTCTTGAACACGAACGCGAACTGGCTTGCCAAGCAGATAAGCGGACTTGGTGGAAGGGTTCGCAGAATAATAACGGTTGGAGACGAGGTTGATGAGATCAGCTCCGTTGTGAGGGACTCGCTTAGAGGAGGGGTTGACTGGATAATAACCAGCGGTGGCCTCGGCCCGACCTATGATGACGTTACCCTTCAGGGGGTTGCGAAGGCCGTTAGGCGGAAGCTTGTTCTGAGCAGGAAGGCCGTCGAGATGATTAGGAGGAGGTATGAGAAGCTCGCCGAGGAGGGGGTCGTCGATTCCCCTGAGCTGACTCCCCCTAGGCTGAAGATGGCTATGCTCCCGAGGGGCGCAAGGCCTCTGGAAAATGATGTTGGGACGGCTCCAGGAGTATTGCTTAAGGCTGGGAGAACCCATATCGTCTGCCTTCCAGGAGTTCCAAGCGAGCTTGAAGCCATATTCTTGAAGCATGTCAAACCTCTTCTGGAAAAGAGGGTTAGGAAGATAGCTGTATCGGATAGGTGGATTTACGTTAAGGGTGTTCCCGAGTCGACTCTCGCGCCGAAGCTTGATGAGTTGAGATCTAGGAAGCCCGAGGTTTACTTGAAGTCTCATCCCGAGAAGAGGGAGGGAGTTTCCTTCATAAGGCTCTACATCAGGGCTATTGCTAGGAGAAAGGAGAGCTGCGAGAAGATGGTTGAGGAGGTTGAGAGGGAGCTTACCGACATGGTTAGAAGGCTTGGCGGGACAGTCTTGAAAGGTGAGAGCGGGTGAGCTTGCTGGATTCTCCTGAAACGTATTCCATGGATCCTTATCGTAGGGCTTTCGGGATAGCTGGCGAGTTCGTTGAGGATCTGAGGAGAGGGCTGGATTCTGGAAGAGAAGTTGATCTCGAAATGGACTCCGCCGAGAAGATGCTCTTGATCGGTATAGGTGGGTCTGGGATAATCTGCGATGTCGTGGCTCAGATCCTCTCTGGGAGAGGAATGCACGTGAAGGTTCTCAAGGGATATTCTCCATGTGGAGGCAGCTGGGATCTCGCCCTCATCGTGAGCCATTCGGGAAATACGGCTGAAGCGATTAAGCACGCCTTAACCCTCCTCGAGAAAAGGATCCCACAGGTCTTCATAACTTCTGACGGTATTCTGGCTAGGCTTGCAGAAAGGTATGGTGTGCCCCTTGCTCCCGTCAGGGGGGATGTGCCTCCGAGATACGGATTTCCGAGCATGCTTGGAGCGGCTCTCGGGATCCTAGAGAAGATAGGGCTCATGAAGGCTGAGATCAGGTATGATGAGCTTGAGAGGTTTCAGTCTGAGGTGAGTGAGGATGCTCCCTCGGAGGAGAATCTAGCGAAGAGGCTTGCCCTGAGGATCGCGGAAACCTTTCCGATAGTCTATGCTTACGAGAAAGTCAGGAACGCGGGATATAGGCTGAAGTGTCAGCTTAATGAGAACGCCAAGATGTATTGCGGCTTCGCCGAGATCCCAGAGGCTTTTCATAACGACCTCGAGGCGCTGCCCCGAGACTGCTTGATAATCTTGCCTAGAAGCTTTGGGGAGGAGCCTGACCTGACCAAGGCGATAGAAGCTTTCACGAGCTTGGTCGGCGAGGAGAAGGTTTTCTCGATTAGGGTTAAGTCTAGGGACGAGCTTGAGGAGCTCCTGAAGCTCTTCCTCTTCATGGATTACACATCGCTTTACGCGGCCGTCTTGAGGGGCTCAGATCCTCTGATCCTTCCCAGGCTAGATGAATTCAAGAAGCGGAACAAGGCTTATGATGAGATCTTAGGGGAGGCTGAGAGGAGGCTTGCGGGCAGGTAGGATCCTGATAGCTCGGATCAAGCTCGCCCTTCTGGTAACCCTGATCTTGGTGGGCTTGCTGGTAGCTGGAGCGCTGAGCCCGCTGGGAGATGAGGAGGGTAGGGCGATCGAGGAGGAGCTTAGGAAGCTCGGTCAAGACAGCTTGGAGTTCGAGATCTTCCTGAACAACTTCAGCGTGGCTCTTCTCTCAGCGATACCGTTCCTCGGCCCCCTCATAATGGGCTACGTGATCTTTCATACTGGAAGGTTTCTCGGCTGGGTTTTAGCTCAGTCTGGGATGCCCCCATCCTTCGGGATACCCTTAATCCTTCTCCTAATCTTCCTGACCGGATATGGGATCCTCGAGTTCATGGGATACGGGGTCCTGGTCGCCGAGTCCGTAACGATCTCATACTACATTCTCAGGGCTAGGCAGCTTCTCAGGAGGGAGCTCAAGATACTGCTGATCATAGTCTTGGTCTCCGCAGCTCTCCTAGCTCTCGGAGCGATAATCGAAGCCGCCTTCATCAGATCTCAGGAGGAGCTTATCGAGGGCTTGGGGATTTAGCCCGATCAAGCTTAACGAAGGGGAAAAGCCAAAATAGGAAGACTAGCTCTCAAAGCATTGGTGCCGGGGTCCCATAGCCTGGCAAGTGGGTCGGCCTCGAGATCTCAGGGAAGCTCGGTCAGATGGGAAAGCCGATGCCCCTCTGGGGGCGCGTGGGTTCAAATCCCACCCCCGGCGCCAACAAACTTTTCTTTCTACTGGATAAAAAGCAAGGCGTGTTTCTGCTTTATCGAGGTCTTTTGGTTTTAGAGAGGGCATTTCCAGGCGAGGGCTCGGACCGGGTAGCTTCCTTTCACCCTTAGCCCGTGCTTTGCTCCGGCTGGTATGTAGATTAGGTCTCCTGGCCCTACTTCCATCTCCTCGTCGCCGACGGTCATTATCCCGTATCCGCTTAGGATGTAGTAGAACTCCTCGGCCGGGGCTTTGGATTCGTGGAGCTCAAGCTCCTTCTCGGCTATGAACTCCTCAACGTGCTCCACAGTCTTGGCTTCACCCTTGCTAAGCAGAGGCCACAACCTTACCGAATGCTCGAAGCAAGCCTCCACCTGAGAGGCATTCCGAACCTTCATAGCCAAAAGACCCCAGGCCCCCAATTTAAGCGTTGTAAAGGCATAGACGAGCTTTCGGATGCCAATAGCCTGACGATGGGCGCCGGGGGCGGGATTTGAACCCGCGCGGCCCCGAGGGGCCACGGGCTAT
>CAYXHS010000010.1:3965-19224 GCA_964465105.1 uncultured Nitrososphaeria archaeon | reverse complement strand
GTTGCAGAGTTCGCTGACCTAACCCAAGAGGAGCAGGATCTTCTGAGAAGGTTTGGAGCTTTAGATGAGGCGACCGCGAACCGAATGATCGAGAACGTGATCGGCGTGTTCCAGTTCCCGCTAGGGATAGCCGTAAACTTCCTGATAAACGGGAGAGACTACATGATACCCATGGTGATCGAGGAGCCCTCGGTCGTCGCAGCGGCATCCAACGCGGCAAGGATGACCAGAGCAGGAGGAGGGGTCTACACCCAAAGCACCGAGTCCCTGATGATAGGTCAGATCCAGCTAGTAGGAGTAAAAGATCCATATGGGGCGAGGCTCGAGGTCCTGAGAAACAAGGATGAGATCCTCGAGCTGGCTAACGAATGCGATCCGGTCTTGGTTAAGCTTGGAGGAGGAGCGAAGGATCTCGAGGCAAGGGTGATAGACAGCAGGCTCGGGCCCATGCTGATAGTCCACCTGATAGTAGACGTTAAGGATGCCATGGGGGCGAACGCCGTGAACACGATGGCCGAAGCTGTCGCGCCTAGGCTCGCATCCATAACTGGCGGAAGGTTTAGGCTCAGGATAATCTCGAACCTAGCGGATAGGAGGCTGGTCAGAGCTTGGACGAGGATCCCGCCTGAAGCCGTCGGAGGAAAAGAGGTCGCCGAGGGAATAGTTGAGGCATGGGCCTTCGCGGATGCAGATCCCTATCGAGCTGCAACCCACAACAAGGGGATAATGAACGGGGTCGACGCCGTGGTCATAGCGACGGGAAACGACTGGAGGGCGGTGGAAGCTGGAGCGCACGCATATGCCTGCAGGTTCGGATGCTATAAGCCCCTAAGCACCTGGGAGCTCGATGAGAAGGGAAATCTCGTCGGGACCCTCGAGATGCCTCTCGCAGTCGGGATAGTCGGAGGAGCGACCAGAACGAACCCGCTCGCGAGAATATCCCTGAAGATCCTCGGGGTCAGGTCTGCGAGAGAGCTCGCCGAGATAATCGGAGCGGTGGGCCTGGTTCAAAACCTCGCGGCACTAAGAGCCTTGGCGGCTGAGGGAATTCAGGCGGGCCACATGTCTCTTCATGCCAAGAACATAGCGGTCATGGCTGGAGCCGTTGGAGACGAAATAGACCGGGTCGCGGAGATCATGGTTAGGGAGAAATGCGTTAGGGTCGATCGAGCAAAGGAGATCCTCGAGAAGCTCAGAAAGGAGAAGCGGTAACGATAGCCTCAGGGGAACATCGATCGAGACATGAGCGATCATTCAAGCATGCTTCAAAAGAAGGGCGTAAGGGTTCTGGGGATAGCTGAAAGCTTCAGAAAACCCGTGGGGGAAAAAGCGATCTTAGCAGGAGTGGTGATGCGAGGAGACTTCATAATTGATGGAGTGGTCTTCGGTGAATGCCTGGTTGGAGGTCTCGACGCAACCGACGGGATAATCGAGATGTATAGGTCGCTGAGAAGAGAGGACGTGATGGCCCTAATGCTGAACGGATGCATAATAAGCTGGTTCAACGTGATAGATCTTCACAGGCTTCACTCGGAGACCAAGCTTCCCATAATATCAGTAACCTATGAGCCGAGCACGGGAATCAGAGAATACTTCATCAAGTATTTTCCAGAAGACTGGAAGCGGAGGGTCGAGATCTACGAGAGGAATGGCCCGAGGGTCGAGATAACCAACAAGAACAACCTAAAGCTATACGTGCGAGCCGTAGGAATAGACCTAGACGAAGCCGCGAAGCTTCTCAACCGCTTCACCCTCTTCGGAAGGATACCCGAGCCCCTTAGGGTCGCTAAGCTCATAGCCCGCAGCCTGCTAACCTATAGGGCGAAAAGAAGATTACTTGGATCTTAGAAGGATGCTCGTTGAGAAGGGAATGCCCCTATACCTGATCGGCTTAGGTCTTGGAAGCAAGGGATACCTAACCCTGAAAGCCCTCGAGATCATGAAGAGATCCGACAAGATTTACCTAGACTCATATACAAGCTTCATAGACCGAGACCTCTTAGACGAGCTGAGAAAAAGCTTCGAGGAAAAGATCGTTGAGGCGGATCGAAGGCTTCTCGAAGAAGGGTCCTCAAGCATAGTTGAAGAAGCTGAGAAGATGAACGTCTGCATCCTGGTTCCAGGAGATCCGCTCATCGCGACAACCCACCTCTCGATCATACTCGAGGCCGCGAGAAAGGGAGTTAAGTCTGAGATCGTTTATGGAATCTCGGCATACTCCGCCCTCATCTCAGCCTCATGCCTTCAAGCCTACAAGTTCGGGAAAACAGTTACAATACCCAAGAGCGGCGTTGGAATAGAGTCATGCTACCGCTCGATCGTGGAAAACATGGAGCGCGGCCTCCACACCTTAGTCCTCCTAGACACCGCTGATGGAGGCTTGGAGATACCAGCGGCGATAAGGATGCTTTCAAGAGCTGAGGAGAAGCTTGGCATGGGCCTGATTTCCGAGAGGAGGCTTCTAGTATGCTTGGCGAGAATAGGGTTCAGCGACGAATTCAGGTGGGCTGGACCATTGGCTCAGGCTCTCAAAACAAGTTACCCTCCTCCACCCCACAGCATAATCTTCCCAGGAAGCCTTCACTTCTCCGAAGCCGAAGCCTTGAAAAAGATCCTCGAAGCGGACCCCGAGACAGTGGATTCGCATCTGCCTCTCAGGTACTCTTGGTCTAGGGTGTCCAAGTACATTTCGAGCGTTGAATCTGTCCTGAACACCCTGGAGATATTGGAGGATTCGAGCGAGCTGAGAGAGACCCTATCCTTGGCGAAAAGCTATCTCGAAGACTCTCAACGCTTCCAGTCCGAGGGAAAGATCTTCGATGCTTTAGCAGCGATCTCCTATGCGGAAGGCTTACTCGATGGGCTAAGGCTTCTCGGGAAGGTGGAGTTCTCCTGGAGGAAGCGGGGCTAGCTCTAATCTTCTGGAGCATGCCTCCATTTTTCTAGAGTTCTTGGCGGAGAGCATGCGCTGGCCAAAGGGCCTCGAAGATGCTTTCAGAATCTCCTTTTGAGCCATATATCTCAAGCTTAATCCACGAGTAGCGGGAATGTTTTTAGCGAGGCTTGAGAAGCAACCAACCGTCCTATGGGCTTCCAAGCATATCTGTATGAGCTAGTTGAAGATCCTCTGATTGAGGGCGCTTACTCTCTCGCGGTCAGAGAGTCTAGGATATTCGGAGAAAAGAATCCTCCGAGAAAAGGGAAGGTTAGGGATATTTATGATCTCGGCTCAGAGCTCCTGATCTATCACACAGACAGGATATCCTCCTTCGACGTGGTGCTTAAAGACCTGATACCATACAAGGGGGTATATCTAGCCCTCCTATCCTCATACTGGTTCAGGGCGAGCAGAAAGATCTTCCCAAACCATCTAATCGAGCAGGTCAACGAGAGAACCCTGAGAGTCATAAAAGCTCAAAGGATAAACGTGGAGTGGATCGTCAGAGGCTACCTCTATGGATCCGCATGGAGAGCGTATAGAAGCGGGGCGAGAGAGCTTTCAGGAGTGAAGCTCCCAAACGGCCTTCAGCTCGCAGAAGAGCTTCCCGATCCCATCCTAACCCCGACGACGAAGAGCGATGCGGGCCACGATGAGGAGCTCTCGAAGGATGAAGCCCTTAGAAGAGGCATCGTTACGGGAGATGAGTGGAGAGAGCTGGAAGAAGCATCCATCAAGCTATACGAGTTCTATCGAAGAGAAGCTAAAAGCCGAGGAATAATAGTCGCAGACGTTAAGCTCGAGTTCGGGAGACACGATGGAACCCTGATCCAGATAGATGAGCCCGCGACCCATGATTCGGCAAGATTATGGCTGGAAAAATACTATGCTCCTGGAAGATCTCAAGAAGCCTACTGCCTCGACAAAGAGTATCTTAGAGCATGTCTAAGAGCTATGGGATATGAGGGCGATGGAGATCCGCCCAAGCTTCCCCGCATGGTCGTGAAGCAGGTCGCCTTGAGGGTCAAGGGAGCATATGAGGTTCTCGCTGGAATAAGGTCTCCGAGAGATCTAAGCCTTCTAAGCGTTGAGGAGACGGTGGGTGAAATTAAAGGTGAGCAGCGCGCCTAAGGAGAGCTGCGGAGTAGTCGGAATAAAGTGCCCGAGAGAGGACGTAGCGTCACGCATCTACTGGGCCCTACTGACCCTAAATCATCGAGGCCACGAGTCATATGGTATCGCGGTCTTCAAGCCTGATGGAAGCATACTCGTTGAGAGAGGCTTGGGCCTGGTATCAGATCTAGCGATCGAGAAGCTCAGCGGCTGGAAGAAGAGCCTCAAGGGCAAGCTCGGAATAGGCCACGTGAGATATGCTACCTCAGGCCAGCTTTCAAGCAAGGTCGACCTCCTCGCAGATGCTCAGCCAACGATCGGCGAACATCTTGGAAAAAGGCTATGCATAGCATTTAATGGAAACATAACGAACCTGCTTCAGATCTTGAGGGAGCTTGTGGGCGAGACCGCCCTCCAGGGAGGCAGATCAGATATCCATGTTCTCCTCCACCTGCTCGTCAGAGAATATGCTGAAAGCGACCTGATCGATGCTCTCAAGCTCGTCTGCGAGAAGCTCGATGGAGCCTACGCGATCACAGGGTTAACCGACAATGGAGAATTGTTCGCCTTCAAGGATCCTCATGGCATAAGACCTCTCTCCTACGGCTTATCCGAAGACGGCGAGCTCATCGGAGCGGCGTCCGAGACCGTGGCCCTCTCGATCAACGGGATAAAGGAGTCGGAAGTGCTCAAGCCTGGAGAGCTAATACTCGTAGGAAACGGCGAAATCGAGAGAAAAATCATAGAGAGCAGGTCGGAGGCTTTCTGCGCCTTTGAGTACGCTTACTTCGCTAGACCTGACTCCAGGTTTCATGGAGGCCGCTACGTCTATGAGGTTAGGAGAGAGCTTGGAAGAAGGCTTGCGCAAAGGTATAGGGAGGTCGCGGAGAAGATCGATGTAATAGTTCCGGTCCCGCAGACGGCGGAGGATGCGGCCTACGGGTTCCACCTCGAGACAGGTAAGCCTATAGAGCCCGTGATCGTCAGGCACAGGTATCTAAGGCATAGAGCCTTCATAACCCCGAGAGAGCAGAGGGAGCTGATCCTATCCCACAAGTATAACCTCCTCTTGGATAGGGTTAGAGGAAAGAGGGTGGCCCTGATAGATGATAGCATAGTTAGGGGGGATACGCTGAGGCACCTGATCTGCACGCTTAAGGGGGCTGGGGCAAGGGAGGTTCACGTCTTCTCAACCTTCCCGAAGATCTCCAACCCATGCTTCTACGGCATCGACATGGCGACCTTCCAGGAGCTGATAGGATTCAACAGGGATGAGGAGGAGATAGCTAGGCTGCTTGAAGCAGACTCCGTAAACTACCAGCAGATAACGGACTTCTGCGAGGCCGCTGGAACGAGAAACCTCTGCCTCGCATGCATAACTGGAAGATACCCAACCCCCTATGCTCAGAAGCTTGCTGAGGAGGGTAGGAGGCTGACCCTTGAAGGTAAAAAGATAGAGGGTAGGTTGTTTGAGACGGTGGGCTGAGAGAAGATGCCAGGCTTAATCGGAATCTATCCCTTCGGCCTCGGAAGAGAAAACTGGAGGCTCGCGAGATTCGTCTACTATGGCCTGCTAGCCCTACAGCATAGGGGCCAAGAGCTAGCAGCGATAATAACCTACGGAAATGGAGAGCTCCGCGGATCCATTAAGGAGGGGTTCGTTGACGAGGCTTTCACCGAGGAGACCTTGAACGCGATGCCAGGATTCATCGGAATAGGCTACGTCTCACCAACCCCCAATCAGCAGCCAATCTTCATCGATGCGCCCATGAGAATGGCCCTGATAGGGGATGGTAAGCCCGACCTGGGAAACGGCATTCAAGACTCTTGGCGAGCCTTCGCGGAACACTTGGCGGATGAGATCTCTAGGACGGGTGATGCGCTGGGCTCGGCGAGGCGGCTGATCGAGGAGGTTGATGGAGGCTACTCTTTCATAGCCTTGACCGAGAACCAGGAGCTCATCGCGGGCCGAGACCTTCATGGGGTTAAGCCTCTCGAGGTCGGATCTCTTGGATTCGATCTGGGAGCGATAGTATCCGAGTCCTCAGCTCTCGACGTCCTCGGGATGGAGCACATAACCCACGTGAACCCTGGAGAAGCGGTCAAATTCGATCCCTATAGCATCGAGAAGGCTCAAGCAAAGCCTGAGAAAAAGCCGAACCTAAGCCGATGCAGCTTCGAGTACGTTTACCTCGCCAGGCCAGACTCAACCATAGACGGCATAGGAGTTTACGAAGTTAGAGAACGAATCGGGATGCTCCTAGCAAAGGAGAAGCCGGTCAAGGCGGACATAGTCATAGGGATACCTGAGACCGCGATACCATTCTCCCTAGGCTACTCAAAGGCTTCTGGGATCCCAGCTTCCCTAGGCTTCATAACGACTGGGAGAAAGGTTAGGACCGCGATCAAGCCTTCTCTCTTCGAGAGGCTTATGGGGGTTCAGCTCAAGCTGAATCCTATCAGATGCGTGATAGATGGAAGGGATCTCGTGCTGATAGATGACAGCGTCGTCCGAGGGACAACCCTCAGAAACACGGTCTGGAACATGAAGCGGAGAGGAGCAAGGAGAATACATGTCAGGATAGGAAGCCCAGCGATCACCGCCCCATGCCCTCACGGAATCGAGATCCCTCCGCCTGACGAGCTCATAGCCAGAGCTCTCGACGAGAAGGAGATAGCTGAGGTGGTTGGAGCGGACTCGTTCTCATTCCTATCCATAAGCGGATTATGCAAGGCGATAGGGCTTAAGAAGAATCAGCTCTGCCTAGCGTGCTGGGGGTGCGAGAAGAGATGAAAATAATGGGAGTCGGGGGCGGGTCGAGAGAGCACGCTTTAGCCGAGGCGATCGCTAGAAGCGGCCACGAGCCGAAGATCTTCTGGGTAAGCGAGAGCAGGAACCCTGGAATCTACAAGATCGTGAAGCAGACCGGAGGAGAGTATGCCCTCGCGAAGACGACTGATCCCATGAAGATCGCGTCCCTCGCCGAAGGCTGGAAGGTCGATATGGTGGTGATAGGGCCTGAGGAGCCGAACTTCCACGGGGTGGTCGATGAGGTCGAGCATAGGGGGATACCGTGCATCGGCGCTAGGAGAAGCCTCTCGATCCTCGAGCTATCAAAGGCGGAGATGAGAAGGATCCAGTGGAAGTATGGGATAAGCGGAAAGCTTCTCTTCAAGACCTACAGGTCCTACCTAGACGCCGTGAAAGACCTCGAGGAGCATTCAGAGCTCTTAAGCTGGCTTCAAAACGTCGCCCTAAAGCCCGCGAGACAGGCTGGAGGAAAGGGTGTGAAAGTCGTCGAGGACGCTCAAATCTATCTTCACAGCGAGAAGAGCCAGTTCAAGCAGAGGCATATGCGCTGGCTCGAGAACTACATGAGCGGATACACCGACATCGAGGACAAGATCCTGGTCGAGGAGAAGGTCTGGGGCCCAGAATACACCCTCCAATGCTTCGTCGATGGGAGAACAGTCGTCGGGATGCCCTTGGTCCAAGACAACAAGCACGCACACGAATACGATATAGGGCCTGAGACAGGCGGAATGGGATCCTACACGGGGAAGGGCTTCACCCTACCCTTCATGACCTGGGAGGAGTATGAGCGGAGCCTAAAGATAGTCAGGTCGATGGTCGAGGCCGTTCAAAGGGAGACCGGAGAGCGCTATCACGGCTTCATAGCAGGCCAGATGATGCTGACCGAGATCGAGGGGCCCACCATGATCGAGATGTATTCCAGGCTCGGAGACCCAGAGGGCGTCAACGTGCTCGCCATGCTCGAGACCGACCTAGTCGACATATTCGAGGCGATAATAGATGAGAGGCTCGCAAGCCTGAAGATAAGGTTCTCCGAGGTCGCCACGGTCGTTAAGGCGGTGGCCCCAAAAGGCTATCCAGACTTCAGGGATCTGGCGAAAAACCATCCCGCCGCCGTCGATGAGAGGATCGTGGAGAAAAGCGGATGCAAGCTATACTGGGGTTCAGCTCACCTAGATGACTCGGGCCAGATCACAACTAGAGGCTCGAGGCTCCTGGAGCTCCTAGCCTTCGGAGAAACCCCGCAGGAAGCCTCTCAGAAGATAGAGGATTGCCTGGCCAAAGGAGCGGTAAAGCTTCTAGACGGCTGGGGGCTCTTCCACCGATCGGATATAGGAAGCGAGGAGATGCTTAGGAAGCGGACTGAGGTCGCTGAGCGCGTGAGAAGACTGTATACGTATCGGGAGCGGAGAGGGATCCTCGGGAAGAGAATAGACTGGATTCCGAAGATCGGGAAGCTCGATCCTGTCAGAGAACTAATAAAAGAGCTTACAGGCGGAAGGCATGAGAGCCATGGATCAGGTTGAAGAGAAGATTAGGATACTAGAGGAAGCCGCAGAGTTCAGGAAAGAGTATGAGGCTAGACTCAGCCCAGTAGAGGTTTTATCTCCTGACGAGCCTTTCACCTACATCTCGGTGGGCGGAGGAGAACTTGGAGACCTAGTGGTAACCGCGGCGAAGCGGGAGCTTGGAGGAATTGGAGGAGGCGTTAGAACGGTCGTCTTCGACAGGTATGAGGGATTCCCTGCGCAGGACATGGCGGATGCAAACGAGGTGATAGACATGCTGAACGGAGATGAGCTCGAGAAAGCGATTAAGAAGTATGTGCCCGATCCAGGCAAGCCTCACGCGATCTACCTTGAGATCGAGCGCTGCGACACCCTTAGAATCTTCAAGCTCGGGATGGAGGAAGGATACAGGATAATCTCAACCCCTTATGGCCCCCTGATTGGGATGGATAGGCTGACCACCAGAATGCTTTTCGACAAGATCGGGACGCCCACGGCAGAATGGAGGTTCGCGGCGAACGCCGAAGAGCTCAAGAAGGCCGCCAAGGACCTCGGGCTTCCACTCATAATAAAGCCCATAATGACCTCAAGCGGGCATGGAACGACCATAGCGAAGACCTGGGAGGATGTCGAGAAAGCCTATGAGCACGCCTTGAAGCATGCTAGGGGGAGAGGAGACATAGTGGTCTTGGAGCGATACTTGGAAGAGCTGAAGGAGAGGGGAACCGAGATAACCCAGCTCGTCCTAAGGCACTTCGACGAGAACGGGAAAATAGTCACAACCCTCCTCCCACCGGTCGAGCATAAGAGACCCGCAGCAACCTATCATGAGAGCTGGCTACCCGCAACGATCTCAGAAGAAGCTGTAAAGAAATGTCAGGAATACGCGAAGAAGGTCGCGGAGTATATCGGAGGTTTAGGAATCTTCGCCGTCGAGCAGTTCGTCATAGGAAGCCAGGTCTACAACAGCGAGTTCGCGAACAGGCCTCATGACACGGGAATGGTTACCAGGTGGGCTCTCGAGAGGGATGAGGGAGCCCTACACCTCTTAGCCTCGATAGGTCTTCCGCTGGGAGAGGAGATCAAGAAGCTGAAGATCAAGAACGAGTACTGCGTCGCCCACGTAGTCCTCGCTCCCGAAAACCTTCCAGGAGAAGAAATCAAGGTTAAGGGATGGAAGGCATCGGAAGTGAACGCATACATCAGGAGAAAGAACTATAGGGGGATGGTCTGGTATTTCGGGAAGCCCACAGCCTACCCCGAGAGGAGAATGGGTCTCGCGGCAGCCTATCATGAGAGCTTGGAGGAGGCTAGGAGGATCGCGGAGGAGATCGCTCACCTGGCCGAGAGAAGCATACTCTACGAGGCGTGAAAACCTATGCCCACCTATGAGGCCCTGATCGAGGTCTGGCTGAAAGAAGGCATAGTCGACGCGGAGGGCAGGAGCGTGACCGAAGCCCTCAAGGATATAGGCTATTCCGTCAAAGACACGAGAGTTGGAAAGATCTATCGCATAACCCTAGAAGCGGATTCAGCTGAAGAAGCCGAGAAGCTCGTAGAAGAGATGTGCAGAAGGCTTCTCGTGAACCCAGTTAAAGATAGATATAGCTTCAGGGTCGAGCGGAGATGAAGTATCGGAGGCTCCCCCACCCATTCGAGATTTATGAGGTAAACCTGCTTGAAGCCGACGACAAGACGCTGATCGAGATAAGCGAGGAGATGGGCTTAAGCCTGAACCTGAAAGAGATGAAGAGCATCAAGAAATACTTCGAGAAGAAGGGGAGAAATCCGACCGACATCGAGCTTCAATCCCTCGGAACCCTCTGGTCCGAGCACTGCAGGCACAAGGTCTTCAAGGGAACGCTCGTAGACGAGGATGGAAGAGTTCTCGCGGACAACATGCTTAGAAGCTTCATCGCGAAGGCGACCGAGGAGATAAACCCACCCTGGATAATCTCATTCCTAGTTGACAACGCTGGAATCGTCGATTTCGACAAGGGATACGGCGTCGCGGCCAAGGTGGAGACCCACAACCACCCCTCGGCAATAGACCCATTCGGGGGAGCCGCGACCGGAACGGGCGGAGTGATAAGAGATATCCTTGGGGTGTGGGGGGAGCCGATAGCCTGCACCGATGTCCTCTGCTTCGGGCCGCTAGACTATCCCTATGAGAAGCTTCCGAAAGGTATCAAGCATCCTCGATATCTGTTTAGAGGGGTCGTGGCTGGGATAGGCCACTATGGGAACAACATGGGGATACCGACGGTCTCAGGAGCGATATACTTCGATGAGGGATATGTTGGAAACATAGTGGTTTACGCTGGATGCATAGGAATAGTTCCAAAGGACAGGTACATCTTCGAGGTCAAGCCTGGAGACAAGCTCATAGTCATGGGCAACAAGACTGGAAGAGATGGAATCCATGGAGCGACCTTCGCGTCGGCAGAACTAGATGAAGAATCCGAGGAGGTCTCGAGACCAGCCGTCCAGATACCTGAGCCGATCGAGGAGGAGAAGCTCAGAAGAGCGATCCTAGAGATAAGGGATCAAGGGCTTGGATCTGGGATAGGCGACCTGGGCGGAGGGGGGCTGGCGGTAGGAGCGGTGGAGATGGCGGATCGAGCTGGATGCGGGCTGATAGTCCAGCTAGATGAGCTTCACCTAAGAGAGCCGAACATGGCTCCATGGGAGATCTGGGTGTCCGAGTCTCAGGAGCGGATGATCGTAGCAGTTCCGCCTGAGAACGTGGAAAAGGTTCTGGAGATAATTGGATCGGAGGAGCTTGAAGCATCGGTCGTAGGAGAGTTCACGAGAGACAAGCTTCTCAAAATCTACTACAAGGGAAATCAGATAGCAGAAATTGAAATAGAGTTCCTAACACATCCTCCCAAGTTCATCGGAAAAGCAGTATGGAAGCCTCCTAAACACCCCGAGCCCGATTTCCCCGAGCCCAAGGATCTTGGAGAAGAGCTGCTAAAGCTTCTTTCATCCCCGAACATCGCGAGCAAGGAGTGCGTCATAAGAACCTACGATCACGAGGTTCAGGGAAACACCTGCGTTAAGCCTCTCCAAGGAGATTACGGAGGGCCTAATGACGCGACCATACTCAAGCCCTTAGATGATAGCTGGATGGGCGTGGTGATCTCAGCAGGCTTGAAGCCCAGATACAGCCTGATAGACCCATACTGGATGGCGGCATCCAGCATAGAGGAAGCGATCAGGAACAACGTCGCGGTCGGGGGCAGGCGGATCTCGATCCTAGACAACTTCACTTGGGGAAGCCCTGAGAAGCCTGACAGGCTTGGAGCATTATACAGGGCGGTCAAAGCATGCTATGACTTCGCGAAAGCCTTCCAAACCCCATTCATCTCAGGTAAGGATAGCCTGTATAACGAGTCTCCTCTCGGCCCGATTCTCCCAACCCTCCTGATAACCGGGATAGGGATAATCCCAGATGTGAGAAAGGCGGTGACCTTGGACCTGAAGGATCCTGGGGATCCGATCTATCTTCTCGGAAAGACTAGAAGCGAGCTCGGAGGCTCAGAATACCTAAGGCTAAAGGGGTGGATTGGAAACGAGGTCCCAAGGGTCTATCCCGAGGAATCCAGAAAGGTCTTCGAGCTCGTGACCGAGTCGATAGATAGGGGATACATCGCGGCGTGCCACGACCTTTCGGAGGGAGGTCTGGGAGTCGCCTTGGCCGAGATGACCCTATCCAGCGACCTAGGAATGGAGATATGGCTTGGGAAGGTCCTTCGAGAAAACGTCTCCAGGGAAGACCATCTCCTATTCTCGGAGAGCAATGGAAGAATGCTCATCGAGGTCAGAAGCATGTTTGAGGAAGAGTTCTTGAACCTCGCGGAGAGGCTCGGCGCCCCATGCTCCAAGATAGGTCACGTAACCCGAAGCTCGAGACTAGTCATCCACGGCGCGGGAGGAGAAGCTCTCATAGATCTCAAGTCCAGCGAGCTCAGAAAAGCTTGGAGGGAGGCGCTTAAGCTATGACGAGGGTTCTCGTCCTGAGGGCTCCTGGAACGAACTGCGATAAGGAGACCGCTCGAGCACTTCGAGAGGCTGGCGCGATAGCTGAGATAATTCACGTGAACAGGGTGATCGAGGGAGCCGTGGACCTATTCAGCTATGATGGCCTCGTCATCCCAGGAGGCTTCTCTTACGGCGACAGGGTCAGGGCTGGAGCGATTCTATCGGCGAAGATCAAGTCGAAGATCTGGAAGAGGGTTAAAGCGTTTGCAGACGAGGGGAGACCGGTTCTCGGGATATGCAATGGATTTCAGGTCTTGGTTGAGCTCGGCCTCCTCCCAGGATCAAGCTATGGAGAGTATCCTGCAGTTGCTTTAGCCCCAAATCTCTCCGCGAAGTTCGAGGCGAGATGGGTTTACCTGAGGCACGTGAACAAGGGCAAGTGCATCTTCACGAGAAACCTCGGCGAGAAGGTTTTGAGGATGCCTGTCGCTCACGTGGAGGGAAGGTTCATGACGAGAAACGATGAGGTTCTCAAAAGGATCATGGAAGACGATCAGGCGGTCTTCATCTACGCGAAGCCCGATGGAAGTCCAGCCGATGGAGAATATCCCTATAACCCCAACGGCTCGGCTCTAGACATAGCTGGGATATGCGATGAGGATGGAAACGTGATGGGGCTTATGCCTCATCCCGAGAGAGCAATCTACACTTGGCAGCTTCCAGAAAAGGCTCGCGAAGACGGATACGCCGATGGAATGCACATCTTCAGGGAGATGATCAGATACATCGAGGAGAAGATAAAGTAAGATTCACTCCAGCCTCCTCGCCGCAGACCGCCTCACATCCTCCCTATACTCCCTAAGCCTTCTCTCAAGCTCAGGATATTTCAAGGCCAGGATCTCAACCGCCAGCAGGGCCGCGTTCACCGCGTTATCCACTCCAACGCATGCGACTGGGATCCCCGGAGGCATCTGAACCGTTGAGAGAAGTGCATCCAACCCCATCAGCTTAACATCCCTTGGAACTCCTATAACGGGCCTAAGGGTTAGGGAAGCTATCGCCCCTGGTAGAGCTGCAGACAAGCCCGCGACGGCGATGAAGACCTCCGCCCTGCTTTCCTCAACATATCTTCTAAGCTCCTCTGGAGACCTATGAGCTGAGATGATCAGATACTCGACCTCAACGTCAAAGCCTCTTAGCAGATCTCTGATCCTATCCCCTATCGGCCGATCGCTCTCGCTTCCGATTATCAGGGACACGAGAGGCATAAGCTTCGCTTAACCATGATCAAATTAATCTTTATCTCTGATCCCGGCCAGCGATCCTGCGTGAAACCCGATTCAAAGTATCTAAGGCTCGGGGTCGATTCAAGGAAAAGAGGGGTCGAGCTCTTAGAAAGGCTCATACCGAACCTCCTTCCAGGAGCCTTCACGCCGATATGCCCAGATCAGGAGAGAGCGGATAGGGGGCTAATCCTTCACGTCGATGGAGCTGGAAGCAAGCCCATAATCTCCTATCTCTGCTATCGGGAGCTCGGGGGAGGAGGATGGTTTGAAGGGCTCTCGCAAGATGTCCTCGCGATGAACATCGACGACGTCATAGCGGTCGCGGCCCAGCCAACCCTCTTCGCAGACTACATCGCCATAAACCCGATCCACGTCCCAAAGGATGAGGTGATAAGCGAGCTCGCTGAAGGCTTCAAGAAAGTTCTCGAAACCTTATCAAGGTATCAGAGAAAATTCAGGATCACGCCGACCTTCGCGGGAGGAGAAACCGCAGACCTACCAGATCAAACCAGAACCCTGGATGTGGCTGGCGCACTATTCGCAACCATCGATCTCCAGAAAGCCCTGAAGCCCGATAAGCTGAGAGAGGGGGACGTGATAATTGGGTTGAGAAGCGATGGAAGAGCAATCTATGAGCAGAAAGAGAACAGCGGAATAATGTGTAACGGAATAAGCCTCGCAAGACATGTTCTCCTGAAGCGAGAATACCATCAACGCTATCCAGAGATAGGAGAGCCGGCTCTCAAGGAGGGTTATAGCGGGAGGTTCTCGATAGACGACTTCATCGACGAGCTTGGCATGACCCTAGCCGAAGCCCTCCTCTCCCCCACTAGGATATACGCGCCCATAATAGCTGAGATCATTCTAAGAAGTCTTGACGGAGTTAAGATTATGTGCCATAATACCGGAGGTGGATTAACCAAGATCATGAGAGTTGGAAGGGGGATAAGATACATCAAGGACGATCTTCCAGAGCCGAGTCCGATATTCAAGCTGATCCAACGTGAGGGGAAGGTATCCTGGAGGGAGATGCACGAGGTCTTCAACATGGGGGTAGGATTCGAGCTCGTGGTCGAAAAGGATCACGCCGACGACGTAATCCAGCTAGCTGAGAAATACAAGGTGTCTGCGGAGATTATCGGGAGGATAGAGTTGACCCGAGAGCCTGCAAACGAGGTTGTGATAAAGAGCAGATATGGCTCCTTCAAGTATCGAAGGAGAGCTTAGAGAAAGATTCTCAGAAAAACATTCATCTGATCTAAGCGAATTCGAGATCGTAACCATGAGAAAGAGCGATGTGGAAAAGATTCCAGCATCTTTAAACCCCTATACTTGAACTCGATAGAAGGTCGCCGATGGGCAGATGATATGCTTAGACGTTCTTTCTGCTTTGGGCTTTACCAAAATACTATACGGCGTGGTCGCGAGAGGGTCTTGACAGGTAGGTGAATAACTGGTGGTTGGCTTCTTTGGCCATGGCATTATTTAGGCTCGGGTTAAAATATGCTGAAGCTATAGGGAGGCTAGTGAGAACGTGGCGGGAAAGCGGGTCCTCGCTTCTGGGGTCTTTGAGCTCATACATCCAGGGCATCTAAGATTTCTCGAAGAGGCTAAA
>CAYXHS010000010.1:0-3865 GCA_964465105.1 uncultured Nitrososphaeria archaeon | reverse complement strand
AGCCTTGCAGCACGACGGAGATAATCGAGAAGATTTCAGAGATCCTTAGATCGGAGAGGCTGAGGCCGCGTTAAATCGATTGGAGTAAGCTTCACTTTCACCACGACCCTATCTCCATCGGAGAGCTTGAGCTTCTCCCGCAAGCATATCGGGGCGATCACCTCTAAGACGTCTTTAGAGTAATGCGTTCTCTCTATGAAGATCAAGGCGACGTCCTCGCCGTTAAGCTCGGCGCGAATGCACCTAGCTCCCCCATAAGCTCTCCTTCCATCCCGAAATCCTTTGATCACGATGTCTGCGGCCTTCTCCAAGATCATCCGCTTCAGCAGGTCATCCTTCCTGAACAGCCGCAGGTTAAGAGTTCCTGGATACGGCCTGAAGCCGAGCTTCTTCTCAAACTCCATGAGGTAATAGGGGATCTGGATGTAGTATGCGCCCTCGCCCAGCCCAGTGAACACCCTTCCTTCAAGCCTAAGCTCTGTAGGTCTCTCCAAGATCCCCTTAAGGTGGGTATGCATCTCAAGCAGGATCTCAAATGCCTTCTCGGTCAATCTAATCCTACGAACTCGACCGAAGTCCTCCCTCGCGATGAACCCATCCTCCTCTAGCTCTATCAGGAGCCTCGAGGCGGATTGCTGAGAGATCTTAAGCTCTTTTGCCAGCCTAACTGTAGATGTCTCAAGAGGCTCGGCGAATGCCCCTCTCTCCGCCAGATACAGGAGAATTCTCCCCTTCGAGTTCAAGATTTTTTGAAAGGACATCTACTCACTATTATTGGGTCGGGATAGTCTCATTAACCTTTATCCCCTCTGGCGTGAAGAGGAGAAGATCTATCCCGTTCCCGCTTGCCGCATCCCTCGATATCGCCGCCTTTATCGCCTTCACCGCGAGGTCGCGGACCTGCTCAGGAGAAAGATCGGACTTGTATTCGCTCTCGATTATCCCTATCGCTATCTCTGCTCCTGAACCGACCACCGCGTAATCGTCTTCTATCATCGAGCCGAGCGGATCGAGAACTATTATATGTGATCCGCTCTTATCGAATCCTCCGACGATCGTCTCGGCGAGATAGGGCATGAACCTGCTGCTGAAAAGATAGTTCGACAAAACCTTGGCAACCGATCGGACGAGCGGCTCCTTCCTGTAGGTATACTTGTACAGGTTTATCTCGGCCTGAGCATCCCTTATCAAGATCTGCATGTCCCCAACGAAGCCGGCGCAAGCCGCCCCGATCTTGGGAGTAAGCTGGAAAACCTTCCTAACATTCTTACTCATCACAAAATGCCCATAAGTCAACCTCTTCTCCGAGGCCAAGACCACGGTGTTAGAGGTCTTTATGCCTATGGTGGTTGCCCCAGGATAGGGGAATCGCTGAGCCATCACAATCAGCTAACCAACTACCTCCCGCCTCTTAACCTTTCTCTCGTTCGAAAAAGAGCTCGAAACAACCAAAACTAGGGTTTAGAGCTTCCCCCCACATAGACTTGCTATAGGTCAGCTGCGAAGAAGCTTCTCTGCGAACTCCCGCCTCTCAGCCCTAGTCTCTTCGTAGAGCCTTCGGTAAAGCCTCTTCTCAGCTTCGCTCATCTGGACGCCGCGCCTAGCCATCATCCTCTCAGCTGCCTCGATCATAGACTCGACGCCGATCCAATCCCTAACCTGACCCTTAACATACCAGGTGAAGGATGGAATATACTTGGGATAGGGTTCACCTGAGGTCACGAGATTGCACATCACCCCTATGACTGACCCACCTAAGAGAAGCGATCCAATGCTCGTCTTCGTGTGATCTCCTATGAAGGCTCCAACCTTAACTTTACCAGAGTCCACGAGCCTGCCCCCGATCGGAACCTTAACCGAGCTGTAATCGTTCTTCAAGTCGCTCACGGTTGTAAGAGCTCCGAGGTTAACCCACTCGCCGACATAGCTATGGCCTAGGAAGCCCGCGTGATACTTGTTAGAAAAGCCTTGAATTATCGTCTCCTCAACCTCCCCTCCAACCCTGCAGACATGGCCTATCGACGATGCCGAAACCTTTCCGCCAACGATCCAAGTCTCCCTACCAATATAGCATGGCCCCCTGAGATAGGTTTGAGGCATGACTATGGCTTCATCGTCGATTATCACGGGGCCATCTGAGGAGTCCAGAACCGTGCATGGATAAATCTTCGCGGTCGAGGAGATGAGAAAATCATTCTCCCCGATGAGATATGCTCCAGGAATATTTGCCGGCTCTCTCCAAGTCTTAAGGCGCTTAAGCCTCTTGAGATCGTTAAGAATTTCCTCGCGGTTATACCCTATCAAGTCCCAAGGATATCTTAAGATCCTAGCCTCATCGACCCTAAACTCGCTGAACTCAGCCCTAAGAGCATCCAAGAATTCAGGTAAGCTCCTGCATTTCTCAGCAAGCTTCTTCGCGTCATCGCCCCTAAGATAAGCATAGACTAGCTCCCCATCCTTTAGGGCCACGCACTCATCTCCAATCCTAAGGAGGCTCTTATCGAAAAGCCATCTCCCATTAACGAGGAGTAGATCTTCTCCAGAGGCCAGCGCCCTGAGATCGTCTGCGCCGATTACTTCTCCTAGACCTGAAAGCCTTTCTCGAGCGACTTCCACGACTTCTTCCCGAGCGTAGAACACGAATTTTCCCTCAAGCTCGCTCATGATCTTCTCATAGATGAGCTGTGCTCCGCATCTAATCATGTAGGCTGGCCTGGTAAGGGTTAGGGGCTGAAGGTTTCTCGCGAGATCGTCCTCGAAGACCGCTATCAGCATTATCTCACGCTAATCGAGATCTCGTCAAGCTTAAGTCTTCTCGCGCCAAAGCCTCTCGAGAACGCGCTCAACATACGGTATATCGGAGCCATAGGTCAGATCGAGAACATAGGAGTCTAAAGGAACCACCTTAACCTCGCAGACCTGTTCATCGATCATAAGCTGGACGGCTGAAGTAAGCTCAAGCTCCCCCCTCACTGGATGAGGCTTAACTTTTCTGCATGCGTCGAAGATCTTGGGGTTAAATCTCCAAAGGTTCATGTTCACGAGTATCCCGTAGTCGGTTCTATATTCTTCAGGGTTCTCGGGCTTCTCGACTATCCTGATAAGGTTCAGCTTCTCATCAACCTCCATAACCGAGAACGATCTGATCCTCTCGGGGCTGAAGTTCCCCAGCCTAACCAGAGAATCCATCTTGAATCCAGCCACATAACATCTCTCAAAATCTTCCCGTCTGATCAGGGGCTCCAAAGAATCCTTAGGATAAAAGTTGTCTCCGTTAAGTAGGAGGAAGGAATCCTCGCCGACGAAGCTCTTGGAAGCATAAACCGCATCAGCAGTTCCAAGAGGCTTCTCCTGGATCGCGAACCTGATGCTCATCCCCAGCTCAAGCCCAATCTCATCAAAGTGTTCTCTAAGCTCGAGATGCTCAGATCCCACAACCAGGCAAACCTCTCTAATACCCGACTCGGAGAGAACCTTCAGCTGATGATCGATGAAGGGTCTTCCAGCCACTGGGATGAAGGGCTTCCATCCCCTCTCAGCGAACCTCGCTTTCATCGGATCCAGGATAGAGCTTCTAACGCTTCTTCTCATCCGCTTACCCATGCCCCTAGCAAGTATCACAGCTTTCCTGAGCATCGCTCCAGGACCTCACCCGAATCCCAACTTAAATAACCTCTTAACCTCCCCTAATCAGTATTCTGTCTCCAGGCTTCAGCCCAAACCTCTCAGCAGCGCTTCCACGGTTCACTGAGAGTTCAACATATCCTGTTCCGCCGACCGTGAGTAGTGGAGATCCTTCTGGAACGTGGCCGTAAGACTTGACGAACTTGCATCTAAGCTTGCCTGATGGAAGCTCGATGAGAAG
>CAYXHS010000009.1:3146-19736 GCA_964465105.1 uncultured Nitrososphaeria archaeon | reverse complement strand
GGCCCCACCCACCAAAACACCTCCTAACAGGACTAAACCAAAGATAAGCTATGGGCCCGCCGGGATTTGAACCCGGGACCTCTGGCTCCGAAGGCCAGCGCCCTATCCATGCTAGGCTACGGGCCCTGCTTCTCGGCTGAAGGTTGTTTTTCCGCGTTTTGTTCTTTTCTTTTCTTGGAGGGGGGTTGGTAAGCTTTTTCTCTTACTAGGTGGCTTGCTTGAGCGTATGATTGTTAGGGCGCCGGCGACTTCGGCGAACCTCGGCTCGGGTTTCGACGTTTTTGGGCTGGCTTTGAGGGAGCCTTATGATGTGGTGGAGGTGAGGAGGATTCCTGAAAAAGCCGTCAGGATAAGGGCCATGGCGGGCTACCCGATCCCCCTTGACCCCGAGGAGAATACTGGAGGCTATGTCGCCCTCGAGCTGATGAAAGCTTTCGACCTCTCCGAAGGTGTGGAGCTTAAGATCTGGAAGAGGATAAGGCCTGGAAGCGGGCTTGGAAGCTCTGCTGCCACGGCCGCCGCGGTCGCATACGCCGTGAACCTGCTATTTGACCTAAAGCTCTCGAGGGAAGATTTGATAAGCTATGCCGCTCTCGGGGAAAAGGTTTCAGCGGGAACCCCGCATCCCGATAATGTCGCGCCAGCGATATGCGGAGGCTTCGTGATAGTCTCCTCAAAAGATCCGCTCAAGGTATACTCGATCGAGCCTCCAGAAGACCTGGGGGTTGTCGTGGCTCTGCCCGAGTTCGAGAAGGGGTCGACGAGAAGGGCGAGGGAGGTGATTCCGATGGAGGTTCCGCTTCCGAGCCTCGTTCATAACGTTGGCAGGGCTTCAACCCTCGCCGCTGGAATGGCCCTAAAGAACATAAATATGATTAAGGATGGGATGAAGGATGCCGTGATAGAGCCTGCGAGGGCGAAGGCTGGGATGATCCCCGAATACGAGGAGGTCAGGAGGCTGGGTGAACGATTTGATGCTGGAATTGCTGTAAGCGGGGCGGGGCCTGCTGTGATCGGGCTGATCGAGAAGGATCGGAGGGCTGAGCTCGCCGAGGCGCTGAAGAAGCTTTACACCTCAAGAGGCTATCGATGTGAGATTTACGTGACCGAGCCTGGGCCAGGGGTCTCCGAGATCGAGGAGGTGATCTAAGCTCTGCAAGAATATCATTTCAAGTGTATTGGATGCGGGGCGGAGTATCCTGAAGCGGAGAGAATATACTTCTGCCCCAGATGCGGTGACCTGCTTGACGTGATCTATAAGCTCGGCGACGAGATAGATCAGATTCCATGGCTGAAGAATTACGATAGGAGGCCGCTCGGGGTCTGGAGATACAGGGAGCTTTTACCAGTCAGGGACTATGAGAAGATAGTCTCGATGAATGAGGGCGGAACGAGGCTGATACGCTGCAGGAACCTGGAGAAGGAGCTTGGGGTCAAGGAGATCTACGTGAAGTATGAGGGCGATAATCCCACTGGATCGTTTAAGGATAGGGGGATGACGGTAGGGGTTACGAAGGCGGTTGAGGCTAAGGCTGAGACGACGATCTGCGCCTCGACTGGGAACACGAGCAGCAGCTTGGCGGCATACTCGGCTAGAGCAGGGCTTAATTGCGTCGTCCTAGTCCCCTCAAAAAGGATAGCCTTGGGAAAGCTCAGCCAAGCCTTGATTCATGGAGCAAGGGTTCTCGCGGTTAGAGGAGGGTTTGATGACTGCCTCAGGATCGTGAAGGAGCTCAGCAAGGATGAGCGATTCTACCTCCTAAACTCGATAAACCCTTTCAGGCTTGAGGGCCAGAAGACGGCGGCCTACGAGATCTATGAGCAGCTCGGAGGATCGGCTCCAGACTACCTCCTGATACCGATAGGGAACGCTGGAAACATCGTGGCCTACTGGAAGGGCTTCAAAGACCTCGAGAACCTAGGACTGATCGATGAGCTCCCGAGGTTCATGGGAGTCCAGGCGGCTGGAGCGCCCCCGATCTACAAGGCGTTCATCGAGGGAGCTGAGGAGATAAAGCCTGTCGAGAGCGTTGAGACGGTTGCGACGGCGATCAGGATAGGGAATCCCGTGAACTGGAAGCGAGCGCTTAGAGCCGTGAGGGAGACCAATGGGCTAGTGGAGGCGGTAACCGATGAGGAGATCCTGCAAGCTCAAAGGATCTTGGCCTCTCGGGAGGGGGTCTTCGCCGAGCCTGCGGGAGCCGCTCCAATAGCTCTCCTGTTTAAGGCCGTGAGAAGGGGCTTGATAGATCCTGATAGCAGGGTGGTCTGCATAGCGACGGGCCACGGGCTTAAGGATCCAGACATAGTCTTGAAGTCTTCGAGAAACCTGGTCGAGGTGGATGCCAGGACTGACAGCGTCCTAAACGCTCTCGGCGTAGCGGCGAAAACCCTCTAAGGCTGAAACTTCTCTCTTTAGGTTGGAGGATCGGGACTTGGATCTGGAGAAGGCTGCGGAGAAAATCAGGGACGGCTTGAGGAGCAAGTCTCTAGTGATCTTGGTCGGCTTGATGGAGGTATTCTATGAGGGTCGGGCGGCGTCAAGCCTAGGAGAGGGCGAGAGGCTTCTGATAGTCAAGCAGGATGGAAGCATGCTTGTTCACAGGCCGATGGGCTATGAGCCTGTTAACTGGCAGCCTCCAGGATCTAAGATCGACGTGATCCTCAGAGATGGGGAGCTCGTGATCGAGGCGAGGAGGGTTAGCCCTCAAGAGGTTCTCCGAGTGGTTCTCAAGGACGTTTACATGGTCGAGACCTACAGGCTCGAGGACTCGGCCGAATTCGCCATGTATGCCACCGAGGAGGAGATGAAGAGAGCGATTCTACTTGAGCCGTCCCTGATCGAGGAAGGGTTTAAGCCGATCGAGGAGGAGCGGAGAGCGGGAAGAGCGGGTTTTATCGATATTCTCGGAGTGGATTCGGCTGGAAACCTCGTCGTTGTTGAGATCAAGCGGAGAAACGCTACAACGGAGGACGTCAGGCAGCTGGTGGGCTACGTCAAGGAAATCGAGCAAGAGTTCGGCAGAAAGCCTAGAATGATTCTCGCCGCTCCTGGAGTTCAGAGATCAGCCATACGCGAGCTGACGGCATATGGGGTGGAGTTTAGGTGCATAACTCCGAAGAGATGCCATGAGATACTTCAGAGGGGTAGGGGGCTTGACAGGTTTCTAGGCTAGAAAAGCATTATCTTCTGCTCTAGGACGAGCTTCTCGAGCTCTAAGATCCTCCTTATCTGATCCTTAGCTATCTCCGCCGCCTCATATGCGAAGGACTTCTCATCGAGGTCATCAAGCGAAGTATATTGGATCGAGATCACGAACGGCTTGTCTATCGGCCTCCCGATCTGGCTCAAGATCCTAACATATACCTCATCAACCTTCCCGACCTCCCTATAGATCCTCTCGGCAATCTCTCTGGCGACGATGTTGTAAAGCTTCCCGACATGGGATCTGACGTTCTTGCCCGCAGTCGCCTCAAGCGACATCTGCCTATTCGGGGTTATCAGCCCATTCGCCCTATTCCCTCTCCCAGTATTCCCATCATCGCCGCTCTCAGCAGAGGTTCCAGTTACAGTCAGATAGAATATTCCTTCTTCGGGCTTGTCGGCGGCGTTCACGTAAACCTCGACCCCTTCATGCTTCTCATCCTTCAAAACGAGGTCAGCCACCTTGAGAACCTCCTCCCTTATCTCCTCCTTCACGGCCTCATAATGATCTGGATCGGGGGTCAAGGAAGCTATTATGCTATCCGCGACAGTTATCACGTATCTTCTCCCAATCCTAAGCCCCATGACCTTACAATCTTCTCCGCTCTCAGGAACCCTACCCTTAAAGCTTCTAGAATTGATCCTTCTCTCGACCTCGTAGACGAGTCTCTCGAGAGCGGTCAGCGGAGCATATCCAACCCCATAGGACGTATCATTCGCCCTGGGAACATCATCAGAACTATTAACTATCTTCCTCAGATCCCCGCTCCCCATCCTAACCTTCACATCTATCGAGACATGCTCATCCGGATCCAGAAACCTGAAGCTGTCACGGATGAAGTCCCTCACAGCGCTCTCGATGAGCTCCTTATAGGGGACCTCGATCTCGCCGGAGGAGGTTGAGAGCTTGGTTGTCGCCCTCCCCGCGATGACTATGTTTATCGGCTCTTTCACGACTCCTCCTCCAAACCAAACCTCAGAAGACCCTCCTACGAGAAGCCCCTTGTCCAGATTATGGTGAAGGATTTGACCGAAGTTTTCCATATAGTATTTTGAAAGGGCTAAGCTCGCGTATTCGCATGCTGAGTCTATGATGTAGTCGGGGTGTCCGAGGCCCTTCCTCTCAACGAGCTCAACATGCTGATCCTTGACTGGGAGCCGTCCGGTTCTCTCGATTACGATCCTAGATTTCTGCATTCCAGATCCCGAGAACCTACCCGCAAGCATTAGTATTTAAAGGAAGTCTCACGATGCACCGATGGCTTAGTTGATTAGAGTTCCGCGAGCTCAGGCTTCAGCTGTATATACATTATGTTGTTTCCCCTGATGAGTATTCGAGGATACTGGGCTTTCCTCCCATTGCCCTCGTATTCGACGGCCTTCTCGATCACGATGTTCATGTAGCTGTCGCACTCTATCATCTTCCCCTCATATACTAGCTCATTCTTCAGCTTGACTCTAACGAGCTTGTCGACGTGCTTCATCACCATCACAAGCGGCTTCTTCCCCATACTGGTTCCAGCATTCTGCGATTGAGTCAACGCTCTTCACAATATAGGCTTAGGGAGGGGATTTTAAGCTTTTCTCAGGAAACAGGCTCTAACATCTTTCACCGCGAAAGCGATCAAAAACATTTTCTAATATGCGTGAGCGAGTTAATCTATTGCATGCTGAGCTCCTCTCTTATCTCCTGCGGTATCCGAAGCTCAGAGAAGCATAGTCCACACGTGAACAGGTCTTCAGAGATCTTTCTCGATAATCGGAGAGGCGCGTCGCAGATCGGACATCTGGGCTCTCCCTCCTTAAGCGTGTAAAGCTCCTTTTTACATTTAGCGCATTTAGTTGATTTGAGTGGGTTGAGAGCGCCGCAGTGAGGGCAAACCATGTCTTGACCCTTGTTGACCACCTCGACGAGAGGTTTCTCCTCAACCTTCTCCTCCTCTTCTACAACTTCCTCAGCCGCAGCCCCCTCAGATTGAACTATCTCCTCTATCTCCCGCTCTATCTCAGCAACTATCTCCCCCTCCCTCGGAATCGTTGGACGCGGCCTCGACCTCGATCTAACAGGTCTTCTAGGAGCTTCGATTCTGACTGGCGCTGGCTGCCTGACCACACTCGGGTAGGCTGCTTCAGGCGGCGCTCTTGCAGCTCTTATGAAGAGGAGAAGTCCTAGAAGGGTTATGATCGCTCCAGCTATCGTGAAGTAGAGGATGAGCGGGATGCCTAGGATTGGCTGGGTGAAAAGCTCTCTTGTAGGAGAGTTAAGTGGAAGAGTGAGAAAGTATATCGCGGGAATGAGCGCTACCGCGGCTCCGAGAAAGCTTACGATCGCTCCCAACCGCATGGACACCATTATCAGCGCACCTTCACTCTAGCACGGCTTCTCACATTAAAAAGCTTTCCCCACAAACCTCCTCGATAAGCTTAAGATACTCTCCAGGTAATTCTCTGATTCTCCACTTCCTCCTAAAGAACTTGATCAGATTAGAGAGATCTCTCCTTAGGTATGTTCGAGCCATCGGATGCTTGGGCGTAACCCACTGAGGCCAATCTATTATCAGGATGTCTTCCTCAGGGGTGATCAAAACGTTGTATGCGCTCAGATCGCTGTGAACGACTCCAGCGTTGACTGCTTTCTTCACGTTCTCAAGTATCTCTCCTAGAACTTTCATCGGCTCTGCGAGCTGCTGAATCGAGGCAAGCTCTATTCCTTGGAAAAACCCAGTCACTATGACGTGCCTGTTCCTGGCTACGGGCTTCGGAACTTTAACTTCTCTCGGGTAAAGTATTCTGAGAGCCCTATACTCTCTGGAGGCAGACTTCATCGAGGCCGCGAGATAGCTGTGCGAAGATACTAGGCTCGTCCTATACTTCCCATATTTCTTAAAACTCGTCCTGCCTATCCTGAAGAACTTCACGGCGATCCTATCTCCTCTAGGGGTTAAAGCATCGTAAACGTCAGCTTCCTTTCCGACTCCAAGCGGTCTCCCGAGGCTTTCAATAACCCCGCGGTCGACAAGCGACTTGAGCGCCAGCAAGTCCAGCCCGTTATAGTTTATGCAGAATCCTCTTTCGAGCCCCATGGGAGCCCAGATCAGCCTGTATTCGTGCAGTTTTTGGAGAAGCTTTTCAGCTCTTTGACCTAATCCGCTTTCGCTTAGGATGACCTCCCTCGGGACGACCTCGTATCTAGATAGGTTCCGCTCTATTATTCTCAGGATCTTGAAATGGTTTTCATCGAGCTTCTTGAAGACCTCCTTGACGTATTCTATGAGCGAGGGCAAGATTCCACCTAGCTTTCTCCCCCGCCCTCGGCTTCAGCTTTGGCGACGATCAGCTTGACCTTCTTCCCCTCGATGCTCCAGTCTTTCGCGTAGCCTTTAGTTTCTCTAGGCTCCTCCGAGCATATCTCGAGCTCGCTCGCCCTGACCTCCTCCATGATGTAGTCTTTCATCTCTTCAAGAAGCTTCAGGTCATCGGCGTCACGAACCACTATGGTCGCGGTGATGTAGTCTGAGATCATCAGGTCAAGCTCCTTCCTCATCACCTGAATCCTCCTTATGATCTCCCTGGCGAGAGATTGAGCAACTATGTCCCTGGTCTCCGAGAAGTCCACGTATATGTCAGCAAACCTTCCTTCAAGCTTCCCAAACTCCTTCGGCAAAGCCTCCTCGAAAGTCAGGTCTTCCTCAGAGAGCTCGACGACCTTTCCGCCGCTCAGAACCAGCTTGAAAGATCCCTGAGCCTCGATCTCAGATCTCACGTGCTCTCCGCTGATCTTTTCAAGCCTTTCGGTGATCTCCTTAACGTATGCCCCGAACTTTGGCCCGATGCTCTGGTAAACGGGCTTCGCGATGAGTTTAATGTCTTCGGGCTTCTCCCCGACCTCGAGTATCTTGAGTTCAAGCGCGTTGACCTGAGACTTGATGAACTCGCTGAGCTTCTTCAGGGACTTTTGAGCCCTAGAGCTGCGGGGCGAGAGGATGAGCGCCTTGACCGGCCATCGAAGCTTTCTGCCGCGTTTCTGCCTTAGGGAGATCGCCTCCGAGATCGTGGCTCTGGCAACCTCCATGTCGTCCTCAAGCTCCTCATCTATCAGCCTTTCATCGGGCTTAGGCCAACCGCATAGATGAACGCTTTCAGGGTCATCTCTCAGCCTTAGTTGCTGATAGAGCTTCTCAGCGAGGTATGGGGTTATCGGAGCGATCATCAGGATCAGCTTCTTCAGCACGTAGTATAGGGTCGCGTAGACCGCGATCTTATCCCACGTCTCCTCCTCCACCCAAACCCTTCTCCTAACCGCTCTGACGTAAAGCCTGCTCAGCTCCTCGACTATGAATTCTCTCAAGGCTCTCACGGCGGAGTGTATGTCCAGGGATTTGAGATGCCTGGTAACGTGCCTGTTCAGGCTGTTCACCCTGGAGATTATCCACTTGTCTTCAGGCCTCAGATGCCTCTCCAGGGCCTCGACCGAGACTCTCTCAGGATCGAACTTGTCGAGCTCGAAGTATGTTAAGGTGAAGGAGAAGACGTTCCAAAGGATGTTCAGTTCTTGGATCACCTGCTCGAGCTCGGACTCGACGAAGTTCATGTTCTCCCATGGAGCGGCCTTCGACGCGAGGTAAAGCCTTAGAGGGTCTGCGCCATACCTGCTCATGGTCTCCATGGCCCAGATCACGTTTCCCTTGCTCTTGCTCATCTTCCTGCCCTCAGCGTCCAGCACGTGGCCCTGATTCAGGACCGTCTTGTATGGAGGCTCACCATAAAGCAGGGTTGAGGTGAAGAGAAGGGTGTAGAACCATCCTCGGGTCTGGTCTATCGCCTCGGTTATGAAGTCGTATGGGAAAAGCTTCTTGAAGAGATCCTGATTTCTCAATCCATCTATGCTGGCCGTGTGAGCCATCCCCGAGTCCAGCCAAGTATCCATGACGAACGGCTCCCGCTTCATCCACCCACCGCACTTCCTGCACCTGAACATCACTCGATCGACCCACGGCCTCAGAAGCCTTATCTCATCAGGCTTAACTTCAGCCTCCTCAAGCTGCTTCTTGCTCGAAACTATCTTGATCTCTCCGCATCTCTCGCATCTCCAGATCGGCAGAGGCGTTCCCCAGATCTTCGTCCTGCTTATGCACCAATCCTCAGCGTTCTCGATCCAGTCTCCGAACCTGTGCTCTCCAGCCCACCTCGGCCTCCAGAGGATCTTCTTGTTTCCCTCGATCATGAGCTTCTTGATCCTCTTCACGCTTAGGAACCACTGCCTACTGGAGAGGTAGATTAGCGGGGAGCCGCATCTCCAGCAGTGCGGATAGTTATGCCTTATCGTGTCATGTTTCAGCAGAAGCCCCTTCTCCTCGAGCAGTTTTATCACCTGGTTGCTCACATCCTTGAAGTATCCTCCAGCAAACCTCCCGCCATCCTTCGTGAAGTACCCGTTGGGAGCGACGGGGTTAAAGATCGGAAGCCCTATCTTCCTTCCAGCCTCGAAGTCCTCAGGCCCATGAGCTGGAGCCGTGTGAACGCATCCGGTTCCCTCCTCCATAGTGACGAACTCCGCTCCGACTATGGTGTGGGCTGGAGGCTTATGCTCTAGGTGGGCTGGAACCTCCTCGAGGAGGGGGTGAACATATTTCAAGCCTATGATGGCTGATCCCTTAAACCTCTCAGCTATCTCGTAGGTTTTCACGTCGAGCGCTCCGAGGACGAGGGCCATGAGCTTCGAGGCAAGGATCCAATACTCGTCTCCAACCCTGACCTTCACGTAGTCTTCATAGGGGTTCACGGCGACGGCCTCGTTCGCTACGAGCGTCCATGGGGTCGTGGTCCAGATGACGATATACTGGTTTTCCGATCCCTCGAGCCTGAACTTGACGTAGATCGATGGGTCCTCGACCTCCTCGTATCCCTGAGCGACTTCATGGCTGCTGAGAGGGGTCTCGCATCTGGGGCAGAAGGGGACGACTCTAAGGCTTTCGACCAGGTCTCCCTTCTTATGGGCTTGCTCTATGAGCCACCAGACGTGCTCGATGTATTTTTCATGTCTGGTCTGATATGCGTTATCGTAGTCGAGCCAAACCGCAAGCCTCTCCGAGGCTTTCCTCCAGTGATCGATGTAGTAGTCGACGAGCTTGTTCGCCTCCTCGACGAACCTCTCCATCCCGATCTTCTCGACATCCTTCTTCGACTTCAGGCCAAGCCTCTTCTCGGTCTCAAGCTCGGTGGGCAATCCGAGGCAGTCCCATCCACCCCTCCTCCAGACATAAAGCCCGTTCATCCCCTGAAACCTTAGCACTATGTCTTTGTAGATTCGGCCGCGGGCGTGACCTACGTGCATGTATCCGTTGACGGTCGGGGGGCCCTCGAGGAAGGCGAAGATGGGGGCGCCTTCATTCCGCTTGAAGACCTTCTCCATTATCTTGTTTTCATCCCACCATCTAGAGATCTCCTCCTCGACCTTAATCGGATCGTATCTCGTTCCCAGACCTAACACGAGCTTACACCTCCAAAGCCAAGCCTAGATGAGCCTTCGCCGAGGCTCCCGAAACCCCATGATAGGAGGGCTAAATAATTTGGTATGCCATCGCCACCCTTCCTAATCGAGGGAAACATCCCGAGAATTTAAGTGTAATCCAAAAGCCTCTCGAGAAAGAGTTTCAAGAGCATAGCCTGAGATATCTCAGCATGACCTTCATCTAAAGCCTTCGATAAAAGCTCTCACGCTTCTTCCTAAAACGGCGTGATTATAGCCTCCCTCCAACACGGCATACCTTCTTCCAGAACACCTTTCCTCCGAGAACTCCTTAATGATCTCAGCCGCCTTCCTATAATCCTCGGTCTCCAGCATCCCTCCCCAATCCTCCTTATGGCGATCGAATCCCGCCGAGACCGCCACGATATCGCATTCGCGGATCGAGCCAAGGAATTCTTCTAGATCGGATAGAAAAGTTTCCCCACCTCCTAATGCGACGTGATGATAGATCACCTCGGGGACGCCTGCGAAGATGTCCGCAGTTCCATCCCCATAATGCAGGTCTATATCCACGATCACGGCTTTCCCGATCCTTCCCTCCACCCTAAGCTTCTCAACCGATACCGCGATGTTGTTGAAGTAGCAGAAGCCCCAGCAGCTATCACGGCTTGCATGATGACCCGGAGGCCTTATCACGGCGAAGGCAGGCTCCCCGCCTAACGCTATCTCCGATGCCTTTATCGCTCCTCCAGCCGCCAGCAAAGCAACCTCATAAACCTGAGGCATCCCCTTAACATAGCTTATGTGACTCGGTGTATGAACCAGCTGAACATCGCTCTCCCCCGCAGGCTCAGGCTCAACAAGCTCCAAGTCCATGAGCTCGCGGAGAATTGCCTCGATTCTTCCAGGCGCCGCCGCGGGATCCGAGGAATACACCTTACGATAATCCTCATGGAAAACTACCTTCACAGCTTCTCAACCCTCCCACCATAAGGTCTCAACCCTCTAATCAAGTCTTATGATCTTCTCCTCCCAGCACTCGACGACATCCTTATGATCTCCCGCCTGAACCACATAAAGCCCACGGCCCTCAACCATGCACAGCTCCTCCGAGCCCGCTGAAATCTTCTCGAAAAAGCATACTTGGTTCGAGCTGTTGTCCAGCACCCTGACATCTCTGATCTCTTGATTCGCGTGGATTATAACCGCGTTATGGCGGCAGTAGGCGTTGAAGGGAGAAGGAGGCGATGGAGGTGGGATGCGCTGCATGAAGGTCAGGTAGAAGTGAACCGCGATCCCAGCTATCACCAAGAGCGCGACCCCGATCATAAGTATTCCTATCTTTGATACGTCGCTGAAGGTTCTCATCGCTTCGTCCTCCTAGCGAATCTTCCATCATCCCTAGCGTGTCGGAGCCTATGAACGTTCTTCTCAAGCCAGCCGATCCTATCAACCTCGAAGACGTCGAAGTCTGGCACGTAAGGCTTTATGTCGAGAAGCGGGGTTCCATCCACCACATCCAAGCCTCTGACATGTATGCGGTTTCCATCGATCTTCACGAGCCTAACGACCGAGATCCCTATCGGGTTTGGGCGAGCCGGAGCCCTCGTAGCGAAGACCCCTCTCTCCACCTGATCCATGTAAGGCTTGACCAGAAGCGAGTATCCCTCGACTAGGTGGAAGTGGTAGATCAGGATAATATGGGAGAACCCGTCGAGATCCTTCAAGCCATCAACATACTGAGGAAACACCTCGACCACGCCCTCAATCTCCCTCGCAGCCTTGGGCTGAATCGGGACTCCGCGAACGTCCTTAAACGGCGAGCGAATCACCCCTATCGGCCTATACTCGATCAAATGTTCTCCTGAGCTCATCTGCCAAGCATAGATTACCAATCTTCTTAAATCATCCTTCCCGCAACATCCTGTCTGAGAGACCCTAGCTTGAGCTTAGGAAGATTAAGGATGATATTCGCCCATGTTCTGGGAGTATAACTCCTGGGTTAGCTGATGCTGTTTGACGCCGAGAACCCTTAATTAGGTGATTGTGAGATGTCTTTGATGGAGATGCTATTCTCGGAGCTCGTGGACTTTTACGAGAGGATCGAGGCGATCACGGGAAGAATAGAGATGACGAACCTGCTCGTCGAGATGCTCAGGAAAGCTCCCTCCGAGGTCATAGACAAGGTGGTTTACCTCACCCTCGGAGAAGTTTACCCGCCCTTCGTAGGCTTGGAGCTCGGGGTGGCTGATAGGCTCGCCTTGAGAGCGGTTAGGCTCGCATCTGGGGCGAGCGACAAAGAGGTGAATCAAGCGTATAAGGAGCTCGGCGACGTCGGGCTCGTCGGAGAGAGGATGCTAGCTAAGCGAAGCCAGATAACCCTCTTCGCTCAGGAGCTCACGGTGGAGGACGTATACTCGGCCCTCGAGCGGATCGCGAAGGAGACTGGAGAGGGGTCGATGGAGACGAAGGTCCAGATCCTGAGCGGGCTTCTCGCATCGGCTCAGCCCAAGGAGGCGAAATACATTCTCAGAATAGTCACTGGCAAGATGAGGCTCGGAGTAGCTGACATGACGATCCTGGACGCCCTCTCGATCCTGTTCGGAGGCGGGAAGGAGACCCGAGAGCTCTTCGAGAGAGCATACAACATCACATCGGATATAGGCTTCGTCGCGAAGACCGCCGCGCTAGAAGGGGTTGAAGGTCTCAAGAAAGTCAGGATAACGGTTGGGAGGCCGATCAGGCCCATGCTCGCTGAAAGGCTGTCATCCGCGGAGGAGATACTCGATAAGCTTGGGGGCAAGTGCTTGGCCGAGTACAAGTATGATGGGGAGCGGATGCAGATCCACAAGAAGAGCGGCGAGGTGATGATATTCTCGAGGAGGCTTGAGAACATAACGTCTCAGTATCCTGATGTTGTTGAGCTCGTTAGAAAGCACGTCAAGGCGGATGAGGCGATACTAGAGTGCGAGTGCGTCGCGATAGATCCAGATACGGGAGACATGCTGCCCTTCCAGGAGCTCATGCATCGGAAGAGGAAGCACGATGTCCACAAGGCGGTCGAGCAATATCCTGTCAGAATACACTTCTTCGACGCTCTCTACGTTAATGGGAAAGACTTGACCCTTGAGCCCATAGAGGTCAGGAGGAAGGCGCTTGAGCAGGTGGTGGAGGAGAATGAGAGGGTTAAGCTCAGCAAGGCGATATTCACGGACGACCCGAAGGAGCTTGAAAAATTCTTCCATGAGGCGATCGAGAATGGATGCGAGGGCCTGGTCGTCAAGGCCGTTGGAAAAGAAGCGATTTACAGGGCTGGAGCGAGGGGGTGGCTTTGGATCAAGCTCAAGAGATCCTATAAGAGCGAGATGATGGACACGGTGGATCTCGTCGTGGTCGGAGCGTTTCACGGAAGGGGGAAGCGAAGCGGAACCTATGGGGCGTTGTTGATGGCGGCATACAACAAGCAGAAAGACGTTTTTCAGTCGGTTTGCAAGGTTGGAAGCGGGTTCACGGACGAGGACCTCCAGAAGCTTCCCGAGATGCTGGAGCAGTATAAGATCCCGCATAAGCATGCGAGGGTCGAGACGGGGATGGAGGCTGACATCTGGTTCGAGCCCAAGCTAGTCCTGGAGATAATTGGAGATGAGATCACGATAAGCCCGATCCACATGGCGGCCTGGGGAGTGATAAAGGAGGGATTCGGCCTCGCGATAAGGTTCCCAAGGTTCACGGGCAAATACAGGTTCGATAAAGCTCCCGAGGACGCTACGACAACCGACGAGATCTTGGAGATGTATAGGAAGCAGCTGAAGAGGCTCGCTGAGGCGGCGGCAGGAGGTGGGCCAGCCTGATGAGCGGAGAATCTGAATCTGAGAAGGCAAAAGCCCTCGCATCGATAAAGGAGTATGTCGAGCGGAGGCTTCAAGAGCTAAGGGAAGAAATTTCCATCTTAGAAAAGCTGAGGGTTTTCATCGATGAGGAGCTTGCGAGCCTAAGCTTCAAGAAGGCCGCGGAGGCTAAACCTGTTGAACGCCTTGAGCGGAGACCCGTCCCACCTGAGGCGGGTAGGGTGAGGATTTTGAGGTCGAAGGCTGGGGAGGTTTTGGCGAGGATAATGGTTTCGCCTAATGAGGTCAGGTTTATCGTCGAGCCCAGCGTGAATCTCATGAAGGACTCGAGGCCATTCCAATCCTTCCTCCTGAAGAAGGTCTTAGACGCCATGAGCAGATCCGATAAGGAGAGGGTTGAGAAAGGACTGATACCGCCAGGCCATGAGCTCGAATACGAGGTGATCTACGACGGTGACAGGGTAAGGGAGATAATCGTGAGAAACTTCAGGGAAGAATATAGGGTAAGGGAGATCGTGAACGCTGTCCGATGGACTCTCGAGACCGCCGCGAGCGAAACCAGATAACTCTACTCTCCCATGACCGTCACCATTATCCTCCTGCTCCTAGCCCTGACATCAAGCTCTATCAAGATTATCTGCTGCCAGGTTCCGAGGATAAGTCTTCCATCCCTAACTGGGACGCTTAAGCTCGGGCCGAGTATCGTCGCCCTGACATGGCTATGGCCATTATAGTCTCCCCACCTCAAATGATGCTTATACTCAGCGTTCTTCGGAGCGATCCTCTCAAGAGCTTCGGGAAGATCGCGCTTCAATCCAGGCTCGTATTCCATGGTCGAGATGGCGGCGGTTGACCCTATCGCGAAGACGTGAACGACCCCATTCTTTATCCCAGACTTTCTGACAACATTTTCCACAAGGTCCGTGATATCCAATATGTCTCCTTCGCCCCCAGTCTTAACATCGACCTCTTCCTGATAAACCGACATACGCCCTTCACCTGCAGATAGCTAGCCGAATCCCATAAATATACCTAAAGCCAGGGTCTAGGAGAAGCTGCGATGCGATCCCTCATGAAAACGGCCCCGATCATAATTCTCCTCATAACATTCATAATCGCAGTCAGCCTCACATCGGCACACGCTGAAGATTTGGAATTGACAGTTAGAGTTTATACCGTCGATGAGAAACCTCTCAAAGGCGCATATGTTAAAGTGGTAAGCAATGGCGATACCAAGGACACGGGCAAGACAGGATCGGATGGGGAAATCTCCTTTGACCTCCCAGAGAATGAGACATATGACATATACGTATACTATCCAGCAGGTCATGAAGTAGGATCAAGTAAGGGAATCGATCTCACGGAGCCGCTTTCTGTCAACGTAACAGTAAACGTTGTGAGTAAGTGGACGATATACGTTTATGATGGCAAGGAGAGGGATCCTGTGCCAGATGCCAACGTGACGATAGTTCACTCGGAGAACGACTCCATAGCCTACAAGAAGCTTACGGGCTCGGATGGGAAGGTTGAGTTCGGGCCGATTCCAAGCGACGCGAACTATGAGATCACCGTGACTTACAAGGGGAAAGAATATTACTCGGCGTCCAAGGCCGTCGCAGTCCCACCCGATAAAACCAAGATAAAGCTCTCCCTGTATAGGGTCACCTTGTCTATCATCGATAAGAAGGGTTCTCCCGTCGAGGATGTTAGGGTTGAGCTTAGGGAGGAGCTCGATGAGGATCCGATAGCATCTGCGGACAGCGGCTCGGACGGCGTCGCCGTGCTGAAGTTCATCCCGAATGGAAACTACTATCTAACCGCTTGGCTCAAGGGGATCAAGGTCTACGAGTCCGATGGTAAGGAGATCAGGGTCCTGAACGATGACAGGTCTAAGGAGATAACCGTGAACGCGGTAAAGCTCAACATAACGATCCTAGATTATGATGGGGAGGATAAGCTCAGCCAATACAGCTTCGTCGGCAGGCTCCTAAGAGACGGAGAAGAGGTCGGAAGAACAAGCTCCGAGGATGGAGTCCTATGCTTCGGCCACACGCCGTTCGAAAACTACACGCTCGAGGTGATGCTGGGAGACCTGGAGGTATATTCAGGAGCATATGAGGTGGAGCTTGAGTCCGCAGAGGGATCGATCAAAGCATGGTTCTACGACGTCAAGATAGAGGTAAACGCATCCGCCCTCGTGAACGCCTCGATAGCGAAAAGCCTGACAGGAAAGCTCAGCATAACCCAGGCAGAGTTCCCCTTCGAGACGGAGAACTGGAAGGCAAGCCTAGAAAACCTTCCGAGGTCAAGCGAGTACTCCGCCGTCCTATTCTATGGCGATAGGGAGGTGATGAAGCTGGACGGCCTCGAGATCTCAGAGGAGGATCAGGTCTTGAAGCTGAACCTGACGGGATACGAGATAAACGTAACGACCCTGAACTTGGATGGAAAGCCCGTCTCAGCGAACCTATCCATAATCCTCCCAGGAGCTGGGCCAATCACTTCGTTCTCGACCGATGAGAGCGGTCGTGGATCCTCTGGAAAGCTTCTTCCTCTAGTCTATAAGATCGAGGCGCGCGTCGATGGCATGAAGGTCGGGGAGACCTCCATAGACCTTAAGGAGGCGCAATCGGTGAGCATGAAGCTCTCCGTGAAGGACGTGGCATTCAAGATCTTGGACAGGGACGGCGAAGAAGTTCTCAAGAACGTGGTCCTGAAGCTCGTTCACGGCGCCTTGAGCAAGAGCGGGAAAAGCGATGAGAACGGGACAATAAGCTTCAGAAACCTCCCGATCGAAGAATACAGGATGACAGCAACCTATTACGGCTTCAAGGTCCTGGACGACTGGATAGAGATCACACCTCAGGACACGATCATAGAGCTTGAGGCGCCTGGAGTCCTAGACGTGGAGCTTCTCTTCGTCGACTCGGAGAAGAAGCCCTTGGACCAGGGTCTCGCCATACTCTCCTTCGGCGGAGCCGAGCTTGAGAAGGATATAGGCGGGGATGGGAAGGTCGTTTTCAAGAACCTTCCAAATACCACGCTGACAATCGAGGCGTTCTACAAGG
>CAYXHS010000009.1:0-3046 GCA_964465105.1 uncultured Nitrososphaeria archaeon | reverse complement strand
GTCGTTTTCAAGAACCTTCCAAATACCACGCTGACAATCGAGGCGTTCTACAAGGAAGTCAAGCTGAGGCTAGATCCAGACGAGTTCGACCTCCTCAGAGATGGGATGAGGATAGTGGTCATGAGCTCGGTTCACAACCTAGAGGCCAGGATACTAAGAGGAGATGGAGTCGATCTGAAGACAGGTCAAGCTCTCCTATACCTAAACGATAAGCTCGAGAAGACCTACGACCTCACGAAGGGCAACGAGATCTCTGAAAGGCTTCCAGAAGGAGAGATCAAGATAGAGCTGAAATACAGAGGGCGCGACGCAGGCGTATTCGAGCTATATCTTGAAAAATCCGTGAGAGGTCTCGCGATATACTCAACGGTCTACCCCTTCGAGATGCAGGTTCATGATCCTGATGGAGGATTTGTCGTTGGGGCGAAGCTCAGCGTGAGGGATAAGCTGGGGCTGATAACCGAGGCGAGCAGCGATGAAAAGGGAATCATACAGGTCCTTCTACCCGCAGGAAGCTATGAGGGAACCCTAGAAATAGAGAACAACACATACACGTTCGGGTTCGAGGTCAGGAAGCCCAGGTCAATAAGCTTCGTCTACCCAGTCTCCCATAGCAGAGGATTCGAGCTAACCGTCGCAGCCAGCGCCATAAACCTGGCGATATCCGGCTACGCGATCTCAAGGCTTTCATATGGGAAGCCCAAGGCTGAAAGAAGGAGGCCGAGGAGAAGATCTAGGAGGATTCCAAGGGTATAGGAGGTGTGCGCTGTGAGCCGATGGCTGGCAGCTGGCAACATCGCGGTGATAATCTTGACGATAATCCTCGTGACGGTCTTCGCATACAGGGTTACTGGCCACGTTACGCCTCTTCTAACGGTCAAGTCTGGAAGCATGGAGCCCATTCTATCCGTGGGCGACGTGATCCTCATCGAGCCCGTCGGCCGCCAAGACCTAAAGGTAGGCGATGTCGTGGTGTTCTATAGGCCTGGAACAGATCAGCTGATAGTTCACAGGGTCATCCGCAAGACCGAGCTGGGAATATACACCAAGGGAGATGCGAATCCAGGAATTGATCCATGGGTTCCAGTCCCCTATGAGAACGTTGTAGGGAGGTGGACGGGGCTTAAGATCCCGAGCTGGACTGGCATAGGATACCTCTCACTCTTCCTATCTGGAGAAATCTATCCCCCCTATGGAATGCTCCTCCTCCTGAGCCTAATAATTCTAAACGTCGTCTTAATAGCAAAGGACTTAGTCAAGTATAGAAGGGAGTCTAAGGATAGGGGCGGCGAGGCTGAATCTTCTCAGGAATCTGATGAAGGTTTTCGATCTGAGTGAAGCCCAGCCTCTTGAATATCTTGAGCCTCTGCCAATAGTTTACGTTAACCTGCTTCACGACTCCCTCCAAACTTTTCTTAACGAGCTTTAGAACATGCTCTCCCTCCCTGTCGAGGTCTAGAAGCAGGATCACCTCCCTGACATCCTCGCGCTCAAACCTCCTCCTAAGCCCCCTGATGGACTTGATCGTAATAATCTCTCCAAGGACCCCGAGCCTCCTCAAGCTCTCAGCGTCTCTCTCACCTTCGACAATTATCGGGATCCCGCTCCTCGAGTCCGCCTTAAGCTTCTCCAAGATCTCACCGAACTCGTCAAGCAGCCTCGCCCTCCCTCTAAGGCTCCGAGCCCTCATCAGCCTACCCGCCTCGACCAATCTAGCATATGGCCAAGCACGTTTTAATCATTTTTTGAAACCTGATAAGCGACTTAACATTGTTATGACCGCTCTCAGCCCATACCCGAGTATTACTAACGGCTTTATTTCCAAAGCTGAACCTACTGGCCATAGGAGGTGATCGGGATGAGGGTGGTTACGGTTCATCTCCCAGAAGCTTACATAGAGGCCATCGATCAGCTGGTTAAGAGAAGGCTTTACCCTAACCGAGCTGAAGCAATTCGGATGGCTATCAGGGACTTCATAATGGAGGAGGCTATGAGGAGTGAGTGAAGATCTACTGCTCTTCAAGAAGGACTTCTCAGATGAAGTCAAGATAACGCTGATAGGCGTAGGCGGAGCGGGCAGCAACACCGCGGACAGAGTTCTCTCGATGAACCTGAAGGGAGTGAAGGTCATCGCCGCCAACACGGACGCCCAGCACCTAGAGCTGATAAACTCTCATCAAAAGATCCTGCTTGGAAAAAGCGTAACGAAGTTCAGGGGAGCTGGAGGAGATCCAGAGATAGGGAGAGCGGCGGTGGAGGAGTCGATCGACGAGGTTCGAGCGGCTCTCGAGGGATCAGATATAGTGTTCGTTGCAGCAGGGCTTGGAGGAGGCACGGGAACAGGCGGAGCTCCGCTGATAGCCGAGATCGCTAAGGAGCTTGGAGCCATAGTGATAGGGGTGGTAACCCTCCCATTCAAGTTCGAGGGAAACGTGAAGAAGAGGATAGCCCTGAAAGGGCTCGAAGACATGCGAGACAAATGCCACACGGTCGTAGCGATAGACAACAACAAGCTGCTGGAGCTTTACCCACAATATAGTCTGAGGGCCGCCTTCAGCCTCGCCGACGAGGTGATAAGCAGCATGGTGATGAGCATAACCGAATCCATCGCCAAGCCCAGCCTCATCAACATAGACTACGCGGACTTCAAGACCGTGATGCTGAGAGGAAAGCTCGCAGCCCTAGGAATAGGGAAATCGTCCACGCCGAACAGAGCCGAGGAAGCAACCTTCTCCGCCCTTCAAAGCCCGCTGCTAGACATAACCTACGAGGGGCTGACGGGAGCAATAATACACGTCTCAGGCGGAGACGACATGAAGATAAGCGAGGCCGCCAGACCAGCCGAGATAGTCTCCGAGCTCATGGGAGACGAGGCGCTGGTGATCTGGGGAGCGAGAATAGACAACTCCCTAGGATCGAACCTCCAAGTCTCGCTGATCCTGACAGGAGTCGAGAGCACAGAGCTACTGAAATCCAAAGAGGAGCCCAAGCCCCTAGAAGAGAAAGAGATAGAGGAAATAATGGAAGAACTCGGGATAAGGCCGCT
>CAYXHS010000008.1:0-20778 GCA_964465105.1 uncultured Nitrososphaeria archaeon | reverse complement strand
CAAGCATCTTTAACGCCTCCTCCAGCGTGTATGGATGAGGCTCTATCGGTATCTGCATTCCCTCGCTTAGATCAAAAAGAATCTTCAACCTCTTAAGATGCGGATCCTTAAAGTCTCCTCTCAGAAGCAGGTCATAATCGCTCCAAGGCCCATGATCTCCACGCGCCCTCGACCCGAATAGAATTGCCGCATGGAGCTTCATTCTACCTCTAACCTTCTCCACATACTCTTTGAGTTCCTTCTTAGTCATCTTTATGCCCAACCCCTCTAAAACGTAGTCAAGAATTTTCTGAACATAGTTTATTATTCTCTGGACAATTATAGTAGCTGTGGATACTTTAGGATTGTGTCGGGTGCGATGGTCGCTATCACGCCTCTTCCAATATCTTCGGCTAGCTTGAGAGCGGCGTGGACGTTCGCGCCTGTCGAGAGCCCTCCTAGGATTCCCTCGTATCTGATCAGCTTTCTCATGGTTTGGAGAGCATCGTCATAGCTTACCTCTATGATCTCATCTACTAGGTGGCTGTAACGCCTCCAGATTCCTGGGATCAGCTCTGAAGCAAGCCCCTCGATCCTATCAGGTTTTCCTCTTTCCTTAATTATCCTTGAGTTCCTCGGGACGACGCCGATTACCTTCACCCTTCTTCCGAGCTTCTCTCTGAGAAACTTTCCGACCCCAGCGATCGTTCCGCCTGTTCCGATTCCCATGACGAAGGCGTCTAGCCTTCCGTTGAGCTGCCTGTAGATCTCGGGGCCAGTCGTCTCGTAATGTGCTCTGACGTTCGCTTCATTCTCATACTGATTCAGGAAGAGGTATCCATGATCCTCGGCATGCTTTCTGGCGATCTCAGCGTAGTCGCTTTCTCCCAGCGGCGCTTCAACGACCTCTGCTCCGAGAGACCTTATCAGGCTCACCTTTGCCTCCGATATTCCCTCCTCGACGAATATCTTGGCCCTGTATCCTAGGAGAGACGCGATCCAAGCGACCGCGATGGCTGTATTCCCGCTTGACGCTTCAACGACCGTGCCCCCAGGCTCGATCAGCCCCCTCTCCTCAGCATCCTTGATCATGTAGTATGCGATCCTATCCTTGTGGCTTCCAGTCGGGTTGAGGTATTCAAGCTTCACGTAGATCTCGGCGGAGCCTTCCTTCACGATTTTCCTGAGCCTCACGATCGGGGTGTTGCCGATCAAGCTCATGATATCCGAGACCATCGCCTCAGCTTGACTCAGCCTCCCTTATGAAGATGTTTTAGAGCAGCGCCAGGATCGTAAGCTGGACAAAAAAGAGCACACCGACTATCAGCAGGTTAGCTAGCTCCAGGATCGATCTTAGCAGAGGATCCTTCACACGCCGATTTATCATGAGCCCTAATCCTCCGACCGCGTGAAGTATCGCCAGGATCCCCACGATGTAGGGAAGGATTCCCGTATGGAGGATGACGCTTTCCCTGTATCCGAGAAGCCCTAGAGTCAAACCCCTAGCCCTTCGGCTCACCAGCCCGTAGCCGGATAGATAGAGGAGATAGAGGCCGATCAGTAAAGGTATCGAGGAATATTCCACTAGGAGAAGATAGATCCTTGCCCTAACCTCTCTCCTGAGCATGCTGTAAGCTTTGGATCGAGCTCATCCTTAAACCTGCTCTCAGATCATCGGCGTAAGCTTTGGAAGCGGGTAGCCGTTCGAGACATCCATCTCAACCGCGTATAGTGGTGTTCGAGGCTTCATGCCATAGAGCAGGAAGCATCCATGCCTTCTCGTGAGCTTTAGATGCATGCTGGATAACGGGATTGCCTTTTTCACGACTTCTGGATAGATCGGCTTCCCGAACCAGAGGCTCAGCCCGCCAGCATACTTCTCCCTTGAAACCTCTAGGTTTCCCAGGGTTACAGCACCCTCCTCCCCGAAATAGTGAGCTATCATATCCATCCCGATTATCTTCAGCGCAGGCTTACCGCTCTTCCTCACGAGCTCCTCCTCGATCTTGAGAAACAGTCTATAAGACTCCTCTAGGTTCGTCGGCTCATACGGGACAACGCATGGGGGATTCTGCTCATCAACCCTCTCCTTCGCGACTATAATCCTGACGAGCTGATTGATTTCGTCCTCCGACACGCCGAAGAGCTTCATGTCGTTGACGAACTCCTCCCAGGTAGCTCCAGCCGATGGGATGAGGATCACCGGCCTGCCCTTGAGAAGGAAGTCGGCTGCAGTCGGTCTCGCTATCAGCCTGTAATGATGATTTTGGATCCTGGGATCCATCTCGAGCAGTATGGTCGACCCCTTCGGGTAGCCTCCGATCGCCTCATCAAGATCTGGGGAGCCCGTTGAATACCCGTTGGGCGGATCTGGAAGAGGCTTGGGCCTCCTAGTTTCCTTGGGTTCTATTATCTTGAAGGGAGGGGTCACCTTAAATCCTCCATGAAGGGTGAAGCAGATCTCTGGGTTGTATACCGCTGCGCCTCTAAGCTTAGCTATCCTCATCTCCCTCACTAGCTTTCCCTCAACTTCTAAGGTCTTGAAAATGAGAAGGGCGTCTGCCACGAACTCCTCGAATCCGTAGCCTATCTCCTCCTTTCCGAAGGGTATCTCCTCTATCAGGATCGCAGTGCATCCGAGGCTTTTAACGATCCTCGAGAGGAATGTGTGAAGGAAGACCCTGACCTCTCTCGGGTCTCTGAATCCTTGAGCGATTGCGGAGAACGAGTCTATCACCAGCCTCTTGGCGCCCATGACTTCAACGACGTTAAGGATCTCATTTACTATCGATGATGCGCCTTCTTCGAGCAGGGTGATGAAGTTCAGGAACTTGAACATACCCTTCTTCTCCAGGCTCTCGAAGTCGTAACCCAGCTCCTTCATGTTCTGATAGAACGTCTCCTTGTCTTCGGCGAGGGAGGCATAAACTCCTTTCTCACCGTAATTGACTATGCCTGAGTAGATGAAGGCGGCTGAGAAGATGGTCTTCCCAGTTCCAGGATTTCCCGCCACGATTATAAGCCCCTGCTTGGGTAAACCTGGAATTACTTCCTCGAGCCCCCGAATCCCAGAGGGGATAAACATCTCTCCTCTAAGACCTCCTAACTCACCCCTCTATGACGCATCCTAGTTTGTAAACTACCGTAGATAAGCTTTATCCCGAAGCCCGCCCCTTGAAGCGACAAGCTAAATAACACCCCCTCCACCTCTCCTTAATATCTCCTCGAGCATCTCAACAATAATCTCCCTCGCAGCCCCCTCATCTCTCATCAAGACCTCAAAAAGCCTATCTGGGGTGAGCTCCTCAAAACCGCTTAAATTTATGAGCTTCCCATACAATACCCTAAACGTAACCCTTGCACCGCTTTCCCCGAAGACCTCTTCTAAAGCCTCATAAAATTCCCTAGGCTTCTCATAGAAGGCTTCAAGAGGGTCCCTACCGAGGAGGCGCCTAAGATGATACTGAAAGGCGGTGAACCCTCCCCCGCCCAGAATAGCCTCAAAGATCATCCGAAGAACCCTCCTCACCGCTTCAGGATCCCTGATAGACGCCGTGATATTCCCCTTCCTATGCACAATAATATTCATTCACGCCGCGATTTTAGGCTTACCTAATATATCAGCACATCAACCAAGTATTAAGTTCTTCTATATAAGGAAAAGCGCCTTCAAAAGCATGAAGCGGCTGAGGCTTTCTCACCTGCTGGCCTTCTGGCCATAAATCCTCTGTTCTGAGAAAAAGGTGGGGTTTGGAATTTCTAAGCCTTCTTGGCCTTCCTTATGTCTTCTAAGAGCGATTGGAGCTCAAACTCGTGCTTTACTTCATCCTCAAGGATCTTCGAGACCATGTTATAGGTGATCACATCCTTATCCTTGACGAAGCCTATAAGCTCATCATAGACCCTTATCGCGCACTGTTCCCCCTTAATATTCTGCTCGAGAAGCCTTTCAACCGATGGATCGCTTGGAGCCTCATACCCGCAGTTAGTCAGCTTAAACCAGTCCTGAGGATTAAGGATGGGCGTCCCACCGAGCTGGAGAATCCTCTCAACTAGAAGCTCGGCGTGCCCAAGCTCCTCTCCAGCATGCTCGGAAAGCTCAGCGGCGACCGCGTTTCTCATGGGCCCCACAGCGATCTTAGCTCCAACCCAATACTGATAGTATGCAAGCCACTCATCGGCTAAAGCCTTATTCAAAAGCTCCAAAAGCTTACTCACATCAAGCTTAACAATCTCCTTTCTCTTGGATCCTTCAGCCATAAAACGCATACCTCCAAGCTTTTTCGCATAATCAATTTAGCCACCCCGCCTTAATAATCTTCATACTGCACGATCGCTATCAAGCCGCGACCTCCTCTAACGCCTTGAAAACCAACACGAGGAAGAGGCTATTATCAACCTTCAACCGCTCTTGGCCAAAGAAAGAGTTCCGAGCTTCTCAAGCCATAATCGAAGAAGTGGTTAAGGCTCTCCCAAGAATAAGGTTTATAGCAAGAGCATGCACCTAGCATGAAGGGCTTCGTGAACCCAAGCCCTGGCGGAAAAACTCCTTCTAAGCTTTGGAGGCTTGCAGAGGATAAGCGGAGCAGGCTGATACTTGCTCTCGACCTATGCGGCGACCTCGAGCATGAAGAACCCATCCTAGGAAAATGCATCAACCTCCTCAACGACCTGAAGGATCTAGCAGCGGGGGTTAAGATCGGGCTTCCTCTAAGCCTCTCAATAGGATTCGATGGAGTTTCGGAGCTGTTAGACCGCTTTAAGGAAGACTTCTACATGATAGCCGACTTCAAGCTCTCAGACATCCCTCACATAATCCAGCTAACCCTAAGCGCCTTCAAGAGGATGGGCTTCGACGCCGCGATAGCTCACCTCTTCCAAGGAGGATTAAGCGAGGTCAAGCGAGATCTAGACCTCTTCGGGGTCGTCGCCATGAGCCACCCGCAATCAAAGCTTCTCCAAGAAAACCTCAGAGACCTAGTGAGGGAGGCCGCTGAAGCCGACGTCGAGGGGATAGTGGTCGGAGCGACTAGAAGCAGCCTGATCGAGGAGGCGAGGAAACTTCTGCCCGAGAAGACGATCCTATCTCCAGGCGTGATCGCTCAGGGAGCTAGCCCAGCTTCAGCGCTCAGGCATGGAGGAGACTTCGAGATAGTTGGAAGGGCGATAACGCGCTCCCCCCACCCTGTCAGGTCCGCATCATCCATAGTGGAGGCTGAGAGAAATGTCCTGTATAGGTGAGGTGATCGAGCTGCTCAGAAGATCCAATTGCATAAAGCTCGGAAAGTTCGTCTTGAGCTCAGGGGCTGAAAGCAGCATCTACATAGACTTGAGGTCGATCCTATCCCATCCGAGAGAGTTCAAGCTCCTCGTGAAGCTTTGCAGTAAATCGATCGAGAACCTAAGCTTCGACATCCTGGCGGGAATAGAGTCAAGCGGAATACCCTTAGCAACCGCCCTAGCCCTGGAGCATGAGAAGCCCATGATCTACGTCAGGAAGGAGACTAAAGCCCACGGCCTAGCGAAGAGAATTGAGGGCGACATCTCCCTAGATGGTAGAGCCCTGATAATAGATGACGTCGCGACGACTGGGAGCTCGATAGAGAGCGCTGTGAAAGCCTTGAGATCCGAGGGTCTCATGGTTTCAGACGCATTCGTCGTCGTTGATCGGGAAGAAGGTGCACGAGAGAGGCTAGGTAATCTAGGGGTGAGGCTGAACTCGCTGATAACCTTGAGCCAGCTAACCTCAGGTCTCGAAGCAGCTGGAGGTGATCTGAGATGCTGAAGGGAAGAGACATCCTAACGATACTTGATCTGAGCAGGGAGGATCTGGAGGCGATCTTTCAGGAAACCGATAAGCTTCTCGAGCTTAGAGGAGGAACCCTCGAGCTATTGAAGGGGAAGATTATGGCGACCGCCTTCTTCGAGCCGAGCACCAGAACCAGGCTGAGCTTCCAGACGGCGATGATCAGGCTGGGAGGAGAGGTCTTAGACCTAGGAGAAGTTGACAAGAGCTCGATCGCGAAGGGAGAGAACATCTCGGACACGATAAGGATGCTCGACTCCTACGCCGACGTGATAGTGATCAGGCATAGGCTCGAGGGAGCGGCGAAGCTCGCAGCCGAGGTCGCGGAGAACCCCGTGATAAACGCTGGAGACGGCAGCAGGAACCATCCAACCCAAGCTCTCATCGACCTGTACACGATAAGGCGTTTCCGCGGAAAGATCGACGGCTTGACGATAGGCGTTCTCGGAGACCTGAAGTACGGTAGGGCGACGAACTCCTTCATAGCATCCCTAACGATGTTCAAGGTGAACATGATCTACCTCATATCGCCTCCTCAGCTAAGGGTCCGAGAGGACACGAAGGAGCTTCTCGCAAACGCTGGGATAGAGTTCAAGGAGGTTGAGAGGCTCGAGGAGGTCGTGAGCGAGCTCGACGTCCTATATGCGAGCAGGATCCAGAAGGAAAGGTTTCCAGACCCGAGCGAATATGAGCTCGTAAGAGGAAGCTACATCATAACCCCTGAAACCCTGAGAAACGCCAAGGATGAGCTGATAATACTCCATCCACTGCCCAGGGTTGATGAGATAGATTTCAGGGTGGACTCGCTGCCTTATGCGAAATACTTTGAGCAAGCCAGGCTCGGGGTTCCTGTTAGAATGGCTCTCCTGAAGCTCATCTTAAGGGGGTGAGATGCGGTTGGATTCCAGGAAGGAGCTCATCCTGAGAAAGATAAAGGATGGAACGATAATCGATCACATCCCCGCAGGCCAGGCGCTCAACCTGCTGAAGCTCATGGGGATAACTGGGAGAGAAGGCTTCACGGTAGCTCTCGTCATGAACGTTGAGAGCAAGAAGCTCGGAAAGAAGGACATAATCAAGGTCGAAGGTCTTGAGCTCAAGCCCGAGGACACGAGCAAGGTCGCCTTGATAGCGCCGATGGCCACGATAAACGTCGTCAAGAACTACGAGGTGGTGGAGAAGAGGAAAGCCGTTCCCCCGGAGATTGTCGAAGGGGTCTTGAAGTGCAAAAACCCGAACTGCATAACCAACAAGCCCAACGAGCCCGTCAAGCCCAGATTCAGAACCGTGAACTTCAAGCCTCCTAAGCTCATCTGCGAATACTGCGGCTACGTGATGACCTACGAAGACATAGTGAAGCAGCTACTATCAGAGCAGTGAAAACCCATGACCTACATAGGGGGAAAGATCGCTGGAATCAGAAGCCTAACGAGAAGCATCAAAGAATACTCCATAACCCTAGATAAAAGAATCGACCCCACCCCAGGCCAGTTCGCCATGCTCTGGATCCCGAGAGTAGGGGAGATACCGCTAAGCTTCGCAGACGCGGATGAAGACCACATAAAGTTCATAATAGCGAGGGTCGGAAGAGTAACATCCTTCATCCACGAAAACCTCAAAGAGGGAGATCGGGTCTTCGTTCGCGGCCCATTAGGTAAAGGCTTCACCCAAGCATCTCAGGAAAAATGCCTTCTCGTCGCTGGAGGCTATGGCCTCGCCCCGCTCTACTTCCTAGCGAAAAAGCTGAAAAAAGATGGATGCACGGTTAAGGCGCTCCTGGGCTTCAAATCTGATGAAGAAGTATTTTATCGAGAGGAGTTCGAGAGATTGTGCGAGGTCGAGGTCTCGGTCGAGGAAGGATCAGAGGGGTTTAGGGGAACGGTCTTCGACCTCTTCGAGAAGCGTATGAAGGAGGCTGAGTTTAATCGGGTTTACGTCTGCGGGAAGGAAGCCATGATGCTGAAGGTCATGCGAGAATGCGTCTGCAGAGGAATCCCTGTCGAGGGGTCCTTCGAGAGATACGTTAAGTGCGGCGTGGGGATCTGCGGGTCATGCTCGATAGAGCCCCTCGGCCTGAGGGTATGCAGGGACGGCCCAGTCTTCAGCGGAGAAACGCTTTCCGAGATATTAGCTGGAGCTGAGCAGGAATGAGGGTAGACCTGATAATCGAGGGCAAAGCATACGTTAGAGGCAAAATCGTGGAGGCAGCGATAGGGGTAGCCGACGGGAAGATAGCGTCCATCTCGAATCCAGCCAACGCTCCCGAAGCGGATGAAAAGCTGGTCCTAGGGTCTGAGGAGATCGCTCTCCCTGGAATGGTCGACATGCATGTTCACATGAGGGACTTCAACCAAAGCCATAAGGAGGATTGGAGGACTGGAACCCTCTCGGCCCTGAGAGGCGGCGTAACAATGATCGCGGACATGCCGAACAACGACCCATACATAGATCGCCTCGACAGGCTCAGGGAAAAGCTCAAGGTCGCCGAATCGAAATCGCTCGTGGACTTCGCCCTCTACTGCGGAGTTCCGAGAGACCTATCGGAGCTGGACGACATCAGAAAGCTAGCATGCGGATTCAAGATCTACCCAGATGACTATGAGAAGCTTCCAAGCTTAGCCAGCAGGCTCGCCGAAGATCTCCTAGTGATTCACCCAGAAGACCCTGAGATCATCAGGAGGGAGAGGCTGAAGGCTGGAGCTTCCCCAAGCCTGGAGAGCCACTCGAAGATCAGGCCCAAGGCCGCCGAGCTGAAGGCGATCGACGACATCCTCAGCCTCATGAGAGGTAAGCCCGCTAAGCTGCACTTCACCCACCTCACGGCGAGAGAATCCCTCCTGAAAGTCGTCTCAGCAAAACTCCAGGGAACCCACGTAACCTGCGACGCAACCCTACACCACGCTCTTCTGACATCGAAAGAGGTTAACAGGCTTGGGGGAATAGCGAAGGTTAATCCGCCTCTCAGGGAGAGGGAAGACGTTGAAGCGGTTCTGAGAGCAATAAGATGGAGGGTCGTCGACGCGATAGCCTCCGATCACGCTCCGCATGCTCTCGAGGAAAAGCTCAGGAAAGATTACGATGATGTTCCGCCAGGCTTCCCAGGTCTCGAGATCTACTTACCCCTGCTTCTCACCCAGATCCTCGAAGGGAATCTGTCTCTAAGCTCGCTCGATCTCTATTCTAGGAAGCCTGCAGAGCTCCTAGGCTTGAGCAAGGGGTCGATCTCGCTTGGAGCTGATGGAGACTTGGTGATAGTTGAGGTTGGAGCTGAGCGTAGAATAGATGCATCAAGCTTCGCTTCTAAGGCAAAGTATTCTCCCTTCGATGGATGGCTTGTGAGGGCTCAAGTGAAGAGAGTCTTCATAAGGGGAGTCCCAGCTCTCGATGGAGAAAACCTCTTAGTCAAGGAGGGGTTTGGAAAGCATGTCCGCGGATCTCAGGGTTGAGCTCGCTGGAATAAGCTTGAAGAACCCGACGATCCTCGCCTCAGGGATACTCGGCTCATCCTATGGGCTCATGAAGAGGGTTGAGAGGGCGGGGGCGGGAGCGATAACGACCAAGACTATCACGAAAGATCCTAGAGAGGGTTATCCTAACCCCGTCTTCGTGGATCTGGGATTCGGATACTTGAACGCGATGGGGTTGCCGAACCCAGGTGTGCGGGATTTTGAGCCTGAGCTTAGGAAAGCTAAGGCCGAGATGAGGATACCGATCATAGTGAGCATAGGAGGCAGGGATGAGGTGGAGTTTCAAAACGTGGCTGAGAGGCTTCTGGATGCTGGATGCGATGGGATCGAGCTTAACCTCTCCTGCCCCCACGTGAGGGGATATGGTCTTGAAATAGGATCAGACATCAGGCTGGCGTCGAGGGTGATCAAGGCGGTTAAAGGCATATCATCGAAACCCGTCTTCGCGAAGATCTCAATATTCCAAGCCAGGCGAGAGATAATCGAACGCTATCTAGACTCGGGGATCGATGGGGTCACCGCGATAAACACGATCAGGGCGATGGCGATAAGCGTAGATTCCTTGACTCCCATACTCTCGAACGCTGTCGGAGGGCTCTCAGGCCCATGCATAAAGCCCATAGCCTTGGCCGTGATCTACGAGCTTCACAAAGAGTTTCCAGACATCCCCCTGATAGGAGTCGGCGGAATAGACTCTTGGAGGAGTGGATTAGAGTTCATTCTCGCTGGAGCGACCGCGATCGGCATAGGATCGGCAATCGTCAGGAAGGATCTTAAGGTATTTGAGGAAACGGTTGATGGACTTAAGAGATTCCTCTCGATGAGGGGGTTTAAATCTATTAGGGAGCTGATAGGCTACGCGCATAAGACCTGAGAATTATCACCTCGCAGCCCTGAAGCTAACATTTTTACCTAGAGCATGGGAGGTTAAGCTTGTTTGATGAGAGAAAGGTTGGATACAAAGCTGATCTTCATAACGGGCGGGGTCTTAAGCGGCTTAGGAAAAGGAGTCGTCACCGCGTCGATAGGAAAGATACTCCAATTCAGGGGATATAGGGTTGATGCAGTTAAGATAGATCCATATCTCAACGTAGACCCTGGAACCCTGAACCCGATAGAGCATGGGGAGGTCTTCGTCTGCGAGGAGGTCTGGGAGTTCGAGGCTGCTCCAGGCTACAAGTTCAGGCTCGCGGAAATCGATCAGGACTTCGGAACATATGAGCGGTTCCTAGACCTGAACATGCATCCATCCAACAACATAACCTCGGGCCAGATCTACCTCAGCGTCATCCTGAAGGAGAGGGTTGGAAAGTTTCTCGGGAAGACGATTCAAGTCATTCCCCATATAACGGATGAGATCAAGAGGAGGATAAGGAAGGCGGCGCAGAGGCTTAGCCCAGACGTGCTTCTCGTCGAGATAGGAGGAACCGTCGGAGACATAGAGGTCATGCCATTCCTCGAAGCGCTTCGACAGCTGATCCTAGAGCTCGGAAAAGAAAACGTGGCCCTCGTTCACGTGACCTTGGTGCCTTTCCTCGAGACCGTCGGCCAGCTCAAGACCAAGCCGACCCAGCACAGCGTCAAAGCCCTTCAAAGCATGGGACTTCAGCCAGACATAATCATAGGAAGAAGTAGCGTGGAGCTCCCCGAGGACGTTAAGCAGAAGATAAGCCTGTTCTGCAACGTTCCGAGACACGCCGTAATCTCCGACCCGGATCTGGAGACGCCGTATGAGCTTCCGATAATATTCGAGAAGCAGAACCTGGGGGAGATAATATGCGGGCTGCTGAAGCTTCCGAGGAGGAAGCCCGATGGGCGAATGTTCAGCGATTGGGAGAACCTGGTCAAGAGTTTCAAGGAGCCTCGTGATCGCGTGAAGATAGCTCTTCCAGGGAAATACTGCATGATCTCTGACAGCTACATAAGCATAATCGAGGCGCTGAAAGCATCGGCTGCGAAGCTCGGGCTGAGAGCAGACCTAATCCTGATAGAGACCGAAGAGTTCGAGGAAGATCCAAGCAAGCTCGACATGCTCAACGAGATCGGGGGAATACTTCTGACGCCTGGATTCGGGGCAAGAGGGGTCGAGGGGATGATAATGGTGGCGGAGCACGCGATCAGAAAAGGAATACCGCTCCTCGGAATATGCTTTGGAGCCCAGCTGTTGTTCGTCGCCTTCGCCAGATCAATCCTAGGATTAAAGAACGCAAACTCAACCGAGGTCGACCCCAACACTCCTCACCCCGTCGTCGATCTTCTGTTGGAGCAGCGCGGGGTCAAGATCAAGGGAGGAACCATGAAGCTCGGAGGGAGACCCATCAAGCTGATCGAGGGGACTAAGATTCATGAAGCCTATAAGTCCGACAAAGTAGTTGAGAGGTTTAGGCACAGGTATCACATAAACCCAGAGTATACCAGGCTCGCTGAGAAGAAAGGTCTGGTGGTCTCAGCCTACGATGAGCTCGATAAGACCATATGCGGGATAGAGCTGAAGGATTCATGGATCGTGGGAGTTCAGTTTCATCCAGAGTTCAAGAGCAGGCCAAACAGGCCTTCACCGATATTCCTAGAGTTCGTGAGAAACGCTTACCTAAATCAGAGGAAAATTTTAGAGAAGAAAGGGTTAACCTCTCTGCCCTAGCGTTGATCGCGGGTGCGCTGATCCTTTAACTCCCTTCTCTGAAAGCTCCTTCAGCTGATCCATAATCTCCTCAGCCGATTCGAGGTTCTCCTCTGCCTTATCTAGCATCTTCGTGGCGGAGGTCAGGTTCATCTTACTAGCAGAGCTCTCCACACTGCTCACCAATCTCTCAGCCTCAGCAAGCTTCTCCTCGACTTTCTCGACGTGCTCAGAGAATTTTTCCTCAGCTTTTTCCTTGATCTCTTCGAGTTTCTCCTTTAGTTTCTCCAGCTTTTCCCTCAGCTTCTCTTTAGCCTTCTTCAGAGACTCGGCGAGCTTCTCAGCAAGCTCCTCCTCTTTAGAAGCCTTCTCTAATACTTCTTCAGCATGTTTAATGAGGCTCTTGGCCGACGTTAGGACGCTCATCACCTCGCTGAAGCTCAGGTTACCTGAAGGTATCGCCTCCTTCAAGCCTTCAAGCTCGGAGATCGATTGATTCAGCTCTTCCACGAGGCTCGTGAGATTGTATTCCTCAGCCTTCACCCTGAGTTCCAAAAGCTCTTCAAGATACTCGTCTATGGTCTCATTCAAGCTCTCCAGCTTCTCTTCAAGCATGGAGCTAAGCTCCTCCTTAACCTGCTCCTTCGTAGCTTTTCCACCTGGATGCTTAGAGCATATCCTCTCCATCACCTGCTTCAAAACCTCCCTAGCTGAGGCTATCTTCTCGATCGCATGCTCCACCGCGGCTATCGCGACCGGAGAAGCGTTAACGCTTTCCAGCCTCTCCTTAACCATCTCTAGAACCTCGAGAACCTTGCTCGAAGCGTTTAATGCCACCTCCAAGCCGTGCATCGCTCCAGACCTAGTGGCGTTTTCGGTGAAGTTCATGGCGTGCTCGGAGAACTTCAAGGCCTTGTGGTGCGCGATCTCTTTCGCGATCTCTTTCATCAGCTTGGCAAGCTCTCTGACGGTCAGCTTTTCCCTCACCTTCTCCCTTATCCGTTCTCTTATCTGCTCGGCTTCCTCCGCGGTGAGATTCAGCTTCAGCAAAGTCCTGTTCAGCTTCAGCTCTATCTTCTCGAGGAGCTTGGCGGCGAGATTGCTCCCGCTTAAGATCATGCCCTCGTTTAGCGACTCTCTGATCTCAGCGAGAACCTCCTTCGCCTCCTCTATGAAGCTTCTCAGCTCGTCAGCCGACAGGGATGAGAGGTCGATCGATGTAAGATTCTCAGCCTCAGCTCTCAAGCTCTCGGAGATGTTGGCTACGGTGACCGCTCTCTCAAGAAGCCTCTGAAGAACCTCAGCTCGCAGCCTAAGCTTGCTAACGTCCTCTTCATCTCCGTTCGCGGTATTCATCCCACCCTGAGCGTAAACTCCAGCCCCCACGATCGAGCCCGCCAGAAGGAGGCAGAGCAAAATCGCGGCCACGATCTTCATCTCAAGCGCTCTCATCGCGTCAGTTCACCCGAATATTATGGGGAATGGCATTGATATTAGGGAATCATGGGAACCTGGGTTTCAAACGGTTTCCCTGATAGGAACCTGGCGGAACCCACCTCACCTGAAACCTCTTATCAGGATGAGCCTGTTGAAGGGCCCCTCCTTGACTATCCGAATGTATCCCAGCTTCTCTAGCTTCTTCACGTGCCTCCATAGGGTCGTCTTCGGGATCATGAGCTCGCTCTGAAGCTCTCCCTGAAGAATCGATCCACCAGCCTCCATAATCTTCTCAAGTATCATCCTATCCACGCTCGATAAGACCCGATGCTCTTCACCCCTCCTCCTCGAAAAGAAGAACGCAAAAAGGGCGGCAGCAGGAACAATTACTATCGCCGCGACCATGATCCAATAGTAGTTCGCAGCCGCCTCGGCTTGCTCTCGGCTCGTTGTTATCGGCGAGGTTCTCGTGGTGAACTCCGCGGTCGTAGTTGCGGATTCTATCGATCTTGTGGTGCTCGTGGTCAGCTCGTGAGATGTGGTCGTGGTCTTCTCCTCGACACTGGCGCTCGTAGCGGCTTCGGGGGCGGTTGTCTCAGTCTTGGCGGTCTTCTCTTGGATGAGGGTTGAAGGCTGTCTCACGGCATATTCTATCTCCTCGGGACCATAGAGTTTTATCAGGAGCTCATCATCAACGTATTCCAGGCTCTCCACCTTCTCGGGGGCTGAGAGCAGGATTATCTGAGGACTTATCTTCAGGCTCGTCAGATTCTCTCCCAGTATCTTGAAGCTGAAGATGCTGTCTTTCGCCGTGATGTTCACGAGGTAGGTTATCTCAGCTTCCCCGGAGATCGGGGAGAAGAAGTATAGGCTCCCGTTGTCATAGATCGGGATCAAGGTCTTATCATCTACCTGAACTTCGATCGTCTCGGGGATGGGCTCGGCTGGAAGCTTAACCTCATTTAGGCCCTCTGAGGCCATGAGCTTAATGTCGGCTTCCACGACTCCACTCGGGTCTATACTCAGCAGTATGGCTGGAGGCTGAGAGACCAGCAACAGTAAGGCCAAGATGAGGTAGATCCTCAACCTTCCTCTCAGCTAGGAAACACTAAAGGTTATTAACATATGCTTTGCTCAGACTCTCAGCGAGCTTTAGATTAACTCGAGCCGACCGATAGGTGTGAGCTGATGGGTGTTCAGATCCCCTGCCCTCGATGCGGAGCCTTCACAGATGTCGAGAAGGCGTTCTGCGTCAAATGCGGCAATAGGGTCGTCCCACTCACCAGATACGATCTAACCGCCTCCGACTTCATCTATCTCCCCGATAGAGACGCGTTAGAAAACTTGAAGAACTTCGGCCCCCTATCGCCGATAATAGATGAGCTCGTGGTCAAGCGGTATATTCGATCAGCCCTCTCAAGGCTTTCGGAGGAGGGAGAGAAGCTCAGCCTATCATCCGAGCTGGGATCGCTTCTAAGGGAATGCGGCCTCATCCTAGGCTTAGAGTCTCTTCCAGAAACCTACATCATCAAGTCCAACAGCTTAACCGCCTTCACCTTCGGATCCGATAAATCTCAATTCCTAGTGCTCAGCTCAGGCCTTCTCAGATCGCTGGATAGAGATGAGCTTAAGGCCACGATAGGCCACGAGCTCGGGCACATAAAATGCGGCCACATAAAGTATCACACCCTCGCCGAGATCCTCGTCAGAGGAATGGAATATTCGCTCGGGATCCTAGGAGGAGCCTTGAACATGCTATCCCCCGTGATCAGGCTCATGCTTCTCTCCTGGCACAGGGAGTCTGAGATCTCAGCCGACAGAGCTGGCCTGATAGTCGTAGGCGACTCCGAGAAAGTGATCTCCCTCCTGAGGAAGCTTCACCGAGATTTCGGCGGCGTGGGAAACTCCGTGGAAGAGCTTTTCAGCACGCATCCAGCCTACGAGAATAGAGTAAAGCAGATTCTAGAGTATTATGAGAGCGAAGAATATCAGAGGGTTAGAAGGAAGGTCGAGAGGCGGCTTAAGCTGTCAAAGGCTTTGTCCCCGATCTGCAGGTTTTGCAGAAGCCCAAAGCCGTTAACCAGCCTCTTCTGCCCAAGCTGCGGCAGAAGCCAGCTATGAAAACCTATACCTAAAGCCATCCTCAGCTCATCGGAGACGAGAACGTTCTCTCACATCATCCCAGCAATTTCATAAAAAATTGGATTAAATAGAGGCGCTGAGAGAATATTGCTTTCGGAGTTGTTCGCATTCTCTCTTGGAAGGAGCCGCATCCTTATCGCTTTAGGTCTCTTCTTCCTTTACGCGAGCTTAGCGGCTTTCAGCGCCCTCTGGCCCTTCATGGTGGAGTCCGCTGGGGTGGACAGCACATCCTATGGCGGCTTTCTTGGAGCTGGAAACGTTCTCTCGATATTTGCTAGAGGGTTTCTGATGGCTGCAAACAGCTTGGGGATCGTGGTTTTCGCTGGAGCCTTGTTCTCTATAGGCTCGGCGGCGGCTCTTCTCCTAGGCTACACCTATCATACGATCTTCTTCTCGACGATTTTTCAGAGGATGGGCTTCGCGGCGTCCATGATGGGAAGAGGGCTGGCCGCGGGAATGGAGGTTCCTAGAAATTGGCGCGGAGTCTTCACCGCCGAGATAATGTCTTCAGCTCAGCTCGGCATGCTGCTTGGAATAAACCTCGGGCTCGCCACCTTCCTCCTAACGGGAACCTATGTTTACGCCTTGCTATCGGGAATAATCTTAGCGTTTTTGGCGATGATCCTGCTGGCTCCCTGGAGAAGAACGAAGCTCTTCAAGGAAAAGTTCTCCCTGAAGCTGCTGATCCCCAGCAGCAAACCAGCCAAGCTTCTCCTCCTGCTATGCTGCATGGACGCATTCGTCTGGGGAGGGGTCTTCGGCTTTGCCTACGTTCTCGCCCCATCCTATCTAGGCGCAGTCGAATCCGATATAGGATTAGCTCGAAGCCTGACGATGATTCTAGCGATCCCTCTCAACCTAGTCTTCGGCGCGATCTCAGATAAGATCAGGTCAAGAAGCCTCTTCCTAACCCTGTCAGAGATCCTGGGGGCCGCAGCCCTCTTCTGCTATGCCCTGATACGCTCTCCTATCTCGATAATAGTCTTCGGGCTTCTCATGGGGTTCGTCGCCGCATCTTGGGGACCGATAGTGATCGCGCTCTTCACAGAAGTGACCCCTAGGGATGAGCTGGGAGCAACCCTCTCATCTTGGAGCATCCTAACAGGAGCATCGAGAGTGATCTACCCGATGATCGGAGGGGTTCTGATAAGCCGATTCGGCGCCGCCCCGTTCTTCAACCTATCTGGAGTATTCCTCATAATTCTCGCGGTCCTGATAGCAGCTATGTTAAAGAGATATTAGCTTCAGGAAATCGATGACTGCGAGGAACTTCAACGTTTAAGGGATGGGTCGTGAATGAGCTTGGGCCGAGTCGTGATCGTCGCCGAGAAGCCGAGCGTCGCGAGGAGGATACGAGCTGCCCTGAGATCTGAAAGCATCCTAGTCTCCGCTGTAAGAGGTCATATCCTAGACTCCGAGTTTCCGAGAGGATTTGGGTGGAGGGAATGTGAACCCTCAAAGCTTTTCGATGTCCGAGAATTTAGAGATGAGGTCAGAGATGTCAGATCGATCCGAGAACTCAGAAAGCTCTTCAAGCAGGCGGACACGCTCGTGGTAGCCACCGACAACGACTCCGAGGGAGAGCTGATAGGCGCCGAGATACTCAAGATCTGGAGAGAGGTCAAGGGAGATGCGCCATATAAGCGGATGAGATTCAACAGCACAGATTATCAAGAGCTGAAAAGAGCTTGGAGAAGCCTAGAAGATGACTTGAACTGGAGGTGGGTCATGAAGGCTCTCTTCAGGCAGAGATTCGACCTCATCACGGGAGCAGCCTTTACGAGACTTCTCACTCTATCGGCGAGAAAACGTAACCGCGGAGTGAAGCTGATAAGCTGGGGGAGCTGTCAGGCTCCAACCCTCTGGTTCGTGGTCAAGCGAGAGCGTGATCGAATAGCCTTCAAGCCCAAACCATTCTGGACCCTTAAGGCGGTTTTCCAGACAACTTTAGGTGAGCAATTCGAGGCTGAGAGCGATAGGTTTTGGAGCCTTGAGGAAGCTCAGAGAGCTTATGATAGGGCGTCCTCAGCAAGGGAGGCGGTCGTAAGCAAGTTTAATGAGAGACTAATCGAGATCTCAAGGCCGACTCCCATCCGAACCGATGACATGCTTAGAGACCTGACTAAGATCACAGGTTACTCGGCCGCGAGGATTCTTCAGGTGGCTGAAGAACTTTATGCTGAGGGATTCATCTCCTATCCGAGAACCGACACGAACAGGTATAGGCCAGGATTCAACTTCGAGAGCCCACTGAAGGCCGCCCTCAAGGGCCTCAAGATAACTCCGCCCTCCCCGAAGCCTAATCCCAGGCAGGGAAGGCTCGATGATGGAGCTCATACGCCGATCTACCCTATCGCACCTTACATGGGCTCAGGGATAGGCTTAGAGGTTTGGAGATATGTCGCGAGGAGATTTCTGGCGAACGCCTTTTACCCAGATGCTTTGAAAAGGGAGAGGTCTGCTGAGCTCAGCCTGGCGGGGATAAGCATGAAGGCGGCGGGGTCGGAGCTCGTCGAGCCAGGCTTCTTCGAGGTCTTCGAGTATTTCAGGCCGCCTGATAAGCCCATTCCAGAGCTGAGGGTCGGCGAGCGGGTCATCCTAGTGTCCCTGAAGCTTCATGAAGGGAAGACCAAACCTCCCAGCAGGCTCACCGAGTCGGAGCTTCTGAAGCTTATGGAGGAGCATGGAATAGGGACCGATGCGACTAGAGCGTCCTTTCCCCAGCTCATCGCGGCCAGAGGCTACGTCATCAAGAAACGGAAAACCTTCAGACCGACCCAGCTTGGAATGAGGCTCATCGAGGTTTTAGAGTCGATCGACCCGAGGCTCGTAACCCCTGAGACTAGGAGAAGGATCGAGGAGCTCATGAGGATGATAGAGGCTGGAGAGATAACCTATGAGGAGGCCTTGGAGAAGGCGGCCGAGGAATACAAGAAGCTTTTCCTAGAGCTCGAGAAGAGGATCGATGAGGAGGCTGAAAAGCTGGCCTTAGCATGACCTCGCTTACATGAGAATACTATTATTTGATCAGGAAACCTCTCTCTGGAAAAGAGATGGGGGAAACTCCAGATCTTCAATCAGCAGCCAAGCGTTCAGGCAGAAACATAGTCAAGCTAATTCTATCGATAGCGGGTTACGTTGCAGCCTCATCTGCGCTCAACATATATTTGCCCGAGCTTCTGGGAGATTTCAGCGAAGAGCTCGCAAGCACCTATACCCAGTATCTTCCCTACGTGAACCTTGCCCTAATCTTGGGATTCGGATACCTGATTGTGATAGCGTTCTCAAACCTGATATACTGGAATCTGAGGCTCAGGCATCCGCACTCAACGGCTCAGGTCGTCAGAAACGCGATCAAGATCATGGGGCTGGGAGTCCTGATAGCTTCCGCGGTTGGAGGCTCTGCGGGCGCCGCCGCTGGGATAGCGGTTGGAGGCTTCATGGGCATAGTCGCGGGATTTGCCACGAGAAAGGTTTTGGGTCAAGCCGTCGCAGGCCTATTTCTCCTGATAATGCGGCCATTCAAGATAGGGGATAGGGTCGTGGTCTCAGGGGAGGAGGGAGTTGTCAAGGACATAACCACCTTCTATACCTTGATCGAGAAGCAGGATGGAGACCTAGTCCTGATCCCAAATGATGGAGCGATAGGCGGGAAGATAATCCTCAAGAGCGCCGAGCAAGCAAATAATAAATCAGGCTGAAATCCTATTCCAGAAGCCATGACCTCGATCGACGAGCTGAGAAGAGAGATCGACGACCTCGATCGAAAGCTGCTGAACCTGATTTCTAAGAGGATTGAGCTCGTTAAGAGGATAGGTGAGCTGAAGAAGCGGGAAAACCTTCCAGCGGTGGACCTCAAGCGGGAGGAGGAGATTCTAAGCCGAGGAGAAGAGCTCGCGAGAAGCCTCGGGCTCGATCAGGATCTGGTTCTCATAGCTCTTAGGGCGATAATCGGGATATGCAGGAAAGCTCAAAGTCCGCTTAAGGCCTCCTATCTCGGGCCAAGAGGATCTTTCAGCGAGGAGGCAGCCCTAAAGGCGTTCCTAAGCAGGGGAGTCGAGCTCAACCCTATGCCGAGCATTCGAGAGGTTTTCAGAGCCGCTGAGGTCGGAGACGTGGACTACGGAGTTGTTCCAGTCGAGAACTCGATTGAGGGTGGGGTCAAGGAGACGCTCGACCTCTTGGTGGAGACTCCGCTGAGGGTTTGCGGAGAGGTTCAGGTGAGGATAAGCTTGAACCTGATAGCCAGGCCTGGAACCAGGCTCGAGGAGGTGAAGCTCGTTCTAAGCCATCCACATGCCTTGGCTCAGTGCAGAGGATTTCTCAGCAGGGTCTTGAGGAATGCGAGGCTTGAGAGCTGCTCGAGCACGGCTGAGGCCGTTAGGAAGGCGATGGAGATCGAGGGCGCTGCGGCGATAGCGTCTAAGAACGCTGCGGTCCTCTATGGGGGAGAGGTTCTTGCGAGCGATATACAGGATGTCAGGGATGATGTCACCAGGTTCTTCATAGTGGGCAGGGATAGGCTCGAGGGATCTGGGAGGCGGAAGACCTCGATAATCTTCAGGCTTCGTCATCAGCCTGGATCTCTCTATGATGCCTTATCCACCTTCGCTTCGAGAAGGATAAACTTGACGAGGATAGAGTCTAGGCCCGTAAAGGAGAGGCCGTGGGAATACCTGTTCCACGTCGATTTCGAAGGCGATGGGGAGAAGGATGAGCGATGCGTCGAGGCCTTAAGGGAGCTTGAAGAGAAAACTCTCTTCCTAAAAATCTTAGGATCATACGAGGAGCTTGGATGAGGAGGAGGCTTGCTTGAAGAGATTCGGGGATCTTAGCTTCGCGATAATCGGCGCCGGAGGAATGGCGAGAGTACTTGTCAAGATTTTTAGGCGGAGGGCTGCGAGGGTATCGATAATCTCGAGAAGCTTGGAGAAGGCGAAGAGGTTTTCGAGGAGAATGAAGATAAGCTACTCGACGATCGATGAGCTCGGAGAATACGACGTGGTGATATTGACCGCTCCACCTCAATATCTTCCCGAAGTGGCTCAGAGAATCTCGCCCAGGCTCCGCGAAGGCTGCCTCGTGATGGATGTCTCCTCCGTGAAGCTCGGAGTCGTGGAGAAAGTCTTAGAGAGGCTTCCAGAGAAGGTAGAGTATCTGAGTGTTCATCCTCTCTTCGGCCCAGCGGCCAGAAAGCTTGCTGGAAACAGGATCGTGCTCATACCCATTCGGGGAGAGTCGTATCTCGATGGGCTTAAAGCGATGTTTGAGGACGCTGGCCTCAAGGTGGTCTTCTCGACCCCAGAGGAGCATGACAGGATCATGGC
>CAYXHS010000007.1:0-21841 GCA_964465105.1 uncultured Nitrososphaeria archaeon | reverse complement strand
CTCATACACCCTGGGCTCAACTTCTACAGGGTTCACGGCAAGCTTAGCATGCTCTCCAGCGATCCTACCAGCCTCCTCAGGCCTGAAATCTCTCTCCCTGGCCGCTATGGATACGAACTGACCTGAAGAATCCTCGGATGCGAACGCTCTGATCGAGATCTCTATCGAGGTCTTCTCGCAAGCTCCAGAAGCTCCTCCGCTCGTCTCAAGCCAAGATCTCCCGCTAGAGTATATCAGCGTTCCAGCAGCCCTCTTCGCCCCCTCAGCGAGCGCCGCGTTCACCGCCGCCTCAACCGCATCCACAAGCCTCTCAGGATCACCCCTGATCCTCTCCGCCCTAAGAAGCCTCTCATCGTATCTGAAGGGGCCTCTCGGAAGTGGGGCATAAACCTCGGCGGGCTCGCTCAGCCTCGCCAGCTGGACAGCCTGTCTCACCGCGTCCATCATCCTCCTCACGTTCAGCCCATCAACCGAGATGGCCGCTCTCCTCTCCCTTATGGCGACGAAGATGTCTATCCCGCTTTCATCCCGATCCTCGGAGACAATTATCTCGTTATTCGCGAACTTTATTCTTCGTTCGCGGCCGATGTAGATCTCGGCGACAGCATCAGTCGCTCCAAGCCTGAGGGCCTCAGAGATCACCCGCCTCGCGACATCCTCAGGATTCAAGCCTGATCTTCGGCTAAGGCTACAAGAAATAAAGGTTACGGGGAGAGGTTATTTTTCAGGGGCTCATCGAGAGGGCTGGGGAAGAAGACTTGCCGAGCGATCGTCTTATGCAGGTTGTCGAGCGGGCGCTAAAGCAGTTGAAGATGAAGAAAGAGGAGTTGAGGTCGGTTAGCGCTCATGGAGGCGTGGCGCTGGGACGTGGCGATGAGCCCTATCATATCCTAATAGTCTTGAGAGGGAGCGCTCCTCCAAGGTTTCATAAGCTGAGGGGATTGGACCACGTGGATCTCGTGATCACGGTTGGGGCAAGGGAGTTTGAGGAAGATTGTATCGAGGAGAGGCTGGGAGGGGCTGCCTCATGCCTCTTGCTCCTGCCATATGAGCCGCTGATCGGTGAAGACTTCTTGAGGCGGATGGAGATAAGCTACAAGAAGCACGTCATCTCCGAGTCCCTGCAAAACCTCATACTCGAGCATAGGCTCGCATCAAACAGGCTTCTGATAAAGCCTGAATACTTCCTATATGATAAGCTGAAAAAGCTGTCCACGATATATCTTCTCATCCGCCCTCCCATGAGAGCATGCTTCGAGAAGAATCCAGAGCAATCGCTCTCCCTCGTTCTTCCAGGCTTCGAGCAGGCGCTCAGCTCCCTCATCTCCGAAGGAATACTTGTTAAGCGGAATGGGCTTTATTCGCCCAGCGAGAAGCACGTATCCTCAATCCTCTCGAAATCTCCGATCTTTCTGAAGCTTTCAGGAAGCCTGGAGCACGTCTTCAGGCTATATCTAAACGCGAGCTTATCTTCTCCAATTGACTCTCTGAGAGAGATAAGCCTCGATCTTTCAGCCCTCAGGCCCGTGAAGCTTCCAGACCCTCTGGAGTTCATCAAGATGGAGACTGCTTTAGGCCCTCAGCCGCTCAAGGTTGAGCTCGGCGTGAGGGAGTTCGTCGAGAGGGTTTATGGGGTTAGGGGGGAGAAGGTGAGGGTCAGGCGAGCTGCGGGGGTCTTGAACTCAACCTATGTTGCGGAGTTTCCTTTGAACGGCTCATCGATGAAGTTGTTCGTGAAAAGATATCTGAATTGGACCGACTTCAAGTGGGCGGTTGCGTGGATCTGGTCGATCGGGGTCAAGAACTTCTCCCTCCTCGCCTCAATCAGGATGAGCAACGAGATATACTTCGTGAACAAGCTCATGGAGCTCGGGTTCAACACCGCCGAGATACTTCACGTGAACTGGTCCAGAAAGATACTTTTCCAGAGGTTCATCGATGGCGAAAACTTTCTAAGCATCCTAACAGGCGCCGAGGATGACGAGAAAATTGATAAAATATCTCAGATGATTGGGGAACTTCTGGCGAAGGTTCACCGAAATGGAATTTGCTTGGGTGACTGCAACCCCTTCAGCTTCCTCCTCACCCCCGATGGGAAGACATACTTGGTTGACCTAGAGCAGTGCTCCTATAATGGTTCTTACGCTTGGGATCTAGCTGAGCTACTATACTACACCGCTAGGTATCTTAGCTTAGATCGGGTTGATAGGTTCGCATCAAGCTTGGCTGAAGGATATCTGAGGATTGGAGACCCTAACGTCGTTCTTCAAGCGATGGATCTGAAGTATGCTAGGGTCTTGGCTCCGCTAAGCCTCCCCAGAACCCCCTCAGAGCTCAGAGAAGCGATCATGCGCGTGGTAAAGAAATGATCCCTCCGAAAAGATTTGGTAAAATCTTAGAATATCGAATTCAGTCAGCTGAGGTTAAGATAGGGCTGGACAGGAAGGTATACCTGCCCTCAGCTGCATCGATATGCTTGGCGAGAAATCTGAGAAACGTTAGGGGCGCGAGGGTTTTAGATCTTGGCACGGGCTCAGGCTTTCTAGCGATCCTGGCCTCAAAGCTCGGTGCGAGGAAGGTGGTTGCGACAGACATCTCCGAGAGGGCGCTCAGGGCCGCAAGAAAGAACGCCGTCCTGAACATGGTTGAGAACATAGATTTTAGGCTCGGCTTTCTCTATGCTCCCGTCAAAGGAGAATGCTTCGACCTAATAGTCTGCAATCCGCCCATGACCCCTTCGAGAGATCCTCTTCCAAGATATACTTGGGGAGGAGCCGATGGGAGAATGATCTTGGACAAGGTGATATCAGGGGCTCCAGAGCATCTCAGGGAAGATGGGCGGCTGCTAATTCCAGTAATCTCCTTGGTCGGGGTGGGAAGAGCAGTACGGCTCATGCGTGAGGTCGGGCTGAAGCCACGCGCTGTCGACTACATGGTTCATCCTTTCGGCAAGACTCTGAGGAAGCTGATCAGCTACTTATCTCGCCTTCCAGACGCGGAATACGTTTACGATGGGTTTGGGAGACCTTGTTGGAGGCTAATAGTCTTCGAGGCTGTTAAGAGCGGTTAGGATCGGAGTATATCGTTGACTGCTCGCTTGAACCTCTCTAGACCGTCCACTATATTGCTTTCAGCAGCTGAGAAGCTCAGCCTGATATATCCCTCCCCATAGGATCCCAGCGCCGTGCCGTGCAGGAAAGCCACGCCATACTTTTCTATCAGCATCTTCACGAATTCCTCGGAGTTCATTTTTAACTTGTCCAAGAGCTTGCGCACATCGATCATCATGTAGAATGCTCCCTTGGCCTTGACGAACTTAATGCCCTCGATCTCCGAGAGCTTTTCGACGGCGAGATCCCTTCTCCGTTCATATCCTTCCCTCATCTCATACACGGGATCCTGAGGTCCTCTTAAAGCTGCCAAGGCCGCCCACTGGGAGATCGAGTTCGGGCAAGATGTCATCACGTTCAATAGCTTGAAGATCTGAGGCATGAGCTCCTCTGGAACAAGAGCATATCCTATCCTCCACCCAGTCATGGCATATCGCTTTGAAAACCCATCAGCTATAACGATCCGCTCAAGGTCTCCTTTTATCGAAAGCGGAGAATAATGCTTTTCCTCATCGAAGAGGAATGGGCGGTAGATCTCATCGATCAAGATGTAGAAGCCGTGATCCTCTGAGAGCTCTACTAGCGCCTTAACCTCATCGTAGTTCATGACGGATCCGCATGGGTTATGCGGGGTATTCAGCACGACGAGCTTAGTCTTGGGGGTTATCAGCTCTGCAAGCTTATCGGGATCGACCCTAAACTCGTCCTCTATCGTGAGCTTGTAGGGGATGGGCTTCGCTCCAGCGAGGTTCGCAGCCGCCTCATACTCAGGATATCCTGGGTTCGGGTATAGCGCCTCATCTCCCTCATCTAGTATCGAGAGCATGCATGCGAGGACGGCTTGCTTGCACCCGCTCGTCACGGCGACGTTCTTCTCCCAATCTATCTCAACTCCATAATCCCTTTTTACGCTCTCAGCTATAGCCTGCCTGAGCTCAGGTATCCCAACCGTCGACGTGTAATGTGTTTCTCCGCGCTTCAAGGCCTCGATCGCCGCCTGCTTGATGTGCTCAGGGGTGTCGAAGCCCGCGTCTCCTATCTCGAGATGCGCTACCTTTCTTCCAGTCGCCTCGACCTTCTTGGCTATGCTCAAGACGGCGAAAGCAGCTTCAGGCTCAACGTGCTCGATCCTCTTCGGTATCCTGTATCCCACCATTTAAGATGATTCGGAAATTAATCGCATAAAAATCTTAAGAGCTAATAAGCCCCCATCACGGCTTCTTCGACTTCTTTGAGAGAAAGCGGCTAAGGCTTAATATCTTCTCTCAGGGGTCTGTTAGCTGTGAGCGAACGGGATAGGCTTCAAGGATACTCAGGAGCGGCTCGGAGGCTCTTGGAGAGCTGCGGGGTCGAGGTGGGTGATGAGGTCGAGGTCAAGGTGAACGGAGAGGTTTATCGAGGAATACTGATGGCGAGATATGAGCTCGCTGAGCCAGGATACATCGTGGTGAAGCTTCCTAACGGCTACAACGTCGGAATAAAGGTCTCAGAGAGGGTCTCGGTGAGAAGGATTGCGTCCGCGAGAAAGCCGAGCTTCACCCCACCTCCAAGACCGCAAGCTAAGCCGGGGCTGCCGAAAGTAGTTGTGATGAGCACGGGAGGAACCATTGCAAGTCGGATAGACTATAGGACCGGAGGGGTTAGGGCCGCGCTGACCGCTGAAGACCTTTTATCGATAGTCCCCGAGCTCGCGGATCTAGCCGACCTCGATGCGAAGATACTTTTCTCGATCTACAGCGAGGACATGACTCCAGATCACTGGAACTCGATGGCCTTGGAAGCGGATAAGCTGATCAGGGAAGGCGCCGAGGGAATAGTGATCGCTCATGGAACCGACACCATGGGCTACTCCGCCGCGGCCCTAAGCTTCGCCCTCCAGAAGCCTCCGATCCCAATAGTGTTCGTCGGAGCTCAGAGATCCTCGGATAGGCCTTCAAGCGACGCTGCGACAAATCTCATAGCTGCGGTCAAGGTTGCTGGACACGCCTCCTTCGCGGAGGTATGCGTCTCCATGCATGCATGGCACTCGGACACAGTTATCGCGATTCACAGGGGGACTAGGGTGAGAAAGCTTCATACGAGCAGCAGAGATGCCTTCAGATCCATTAACTGCGAGCCCATAGCCTACGTCATCGAGGGAGAGATCAAGCTTAACTCAAGTAACCTAAATCCGAGAGGATCGAGCGAATACAGGTTCGAGCCGGGCTTTTCGAGAGACGCGGCCTTGGTTAAGTTTTATCCTGGGATGCCTCCAGATCTGCTTGAGCTTCTCCACGAGAAAGGGTGCAGGGGATTGATCTTGGAGGGCACGGGGCTGGGCCATGTAAACAACAAGCTCATCCCAACGATAAGAAGCCTGATTGACGACGGAATGTTCATCGGGATGACCTCCCAATGCATCTACGGGAGGGTAAACATGAGAGTCTATGATACTGGTCGATATCTCCTGAAAGCTGGAGTAACTCCGCTTGACGACATGCTTCCAGAGACCGCCTATGTCAAGCTCTCTTGGGCTCTTGCTAGGGCGAAAGACTTGGAGGAGGTAAGAAGGCTGATGCTTACTCCGATCGCTGGAGAGCTTGGGGAGAGAAGTCTTCCATCGAAGCTGGAGGTGAGCGGTTGAAGCTGGATTATGAGAGCCTCGGGCTTAAGATCGGCCTCGAGATCCACAGGCAGCTCGACACAAAACACAAGCTCTTCTGCGACTGCCCGACGACGCATAGGGAGGGAGGAAAAGAAATACTCTTCGTGAGATGGCTTAGAGAGGCTCAGAGCGAGCTCGGAGAAGTCGATCCAGCCGCGATCTTCGAGTCCCGCAAGCGCAGGAAGATAGTCTATCACGCGGACACCCTAAACACCTGCCTGGTCGAGATGGATGAGGAGCCGCCGCACGATCTGAATAGAGAGGCGGTCGAGGTCGCGCTCACCGCCGCGCTTCTCATGAAAGCTAAGCCTGTTGACGAGATCCACGTCATGAGGAAGATCGTGATCGATGGGTCGAATACGACGGGCTTTCAGAGGACTTGCGTGATAGCCTTGGGAGGGGAGCTTGAGGTTGATGGTAAGCGCATACCGATTCAGACGATAACCCTGGAGGAGGATGCCGCGAGGATCCTTGAGCAGAAGCAGCATGAAATCCACTACGATCTATCTAGGCTGGGCATACCCCTGATAGAGGTCTCCACCGCTCCCGTCATAACATCGCCCGAAGAAGCATACAAGGTCGCCTACGCGATCGGGAGAATCCTACGAGCAACCAGGAAAGTGAAGCGCGGAATAGGAACCGTCAGACAAGACCTAAACATATCGATAAAGGATGGAGCCCTGATAGAGATAAAGGGAGTTCAGGAGCTAGACCTCCTCCCAAAGGTCATCGAGCTCGAGGTGATAAGACAGCTTCACCTGCTCAAGTTGCGCGATGAGCTCAGGAAAAGAGGCGTCTCAGAAGAGGATCTCAAGCAGGAGCCGATAAAAGATGTAACCGCGATCTTCTCGAAGACCAGATCAAAGATCCTGAAAAGAAAGATCGAGCGAGGTGGAGTAGTCTTAGCCCTAAGGCTTAAGGGATTTGGAGGGCTGCTTGGGCTCGAGGCCGCCCCAGGGATAAGGCTTGGAGCAGAGCTCGCGGGAAGAGCTAGAGCTTGGTCTGAGGTCGAAGGAATATTCCACACGGATGAGCTTCCAGGCTACGGGATCTCGGAGGAGGAGGTTGAGCGACTGAGAGCTGAGCTTAACGCTGGGGAACTCGATGCCGTGGTCTTGGTGGCCGCTGAGCGCGAGCGAGCTGAAGATGCCCTTGAAGTTGTTAGGGAGAGGGCGATCGAGGCGCTATACGGTGTTCCATCTGAGACTCGTGGGGCGAGACCCGATGGGACAACGGTTTACTTGAGGCCGAGGCCAGGCGCGGCCAGAATGTATCCTGAGACCGATATCCCGCCTCTGCCCCTTCCGAGAGAATATGTTGAGGAGCTTAAGAGAAGGCTTCCTCCAACCCTAGACGAGGTCGCGGAAGCTCTCTCGAAGAGATATGGTTTGAGCAAGCAGGTGGCAAATGAGCTCATAGACTCGGAGAGGGTTGAGCTCTTCGAGAAGATAGTCGAGGAGACAGGGGTTCAGCCCAGCGTTATCGCGTCAACGCTCGTAGAGCACATGAAGAGCCTAAAGCGGGAGGGCTTCGACGTCGAGAGGGTCTCAGAAGAAGACCTATTAAAGTTCTTCAAGATGGTCTCAAGAGGTGAGCTCGCAAAAGAAGCCGCTCCCGAGGTCATAAAATGGCTTGCGGAAAACCCTGACAAGAAGCTCGAGGATGCCATAGACGCTCTTGGCTTGAAGCCCGTCAGCCTAGAGGAGGTGGAGGCGAAGCTTAGAGAGCTCTTGGAGAAGCATAAGGGGCTCGTTGAGACGAACCCGAGAAAAGCGGCCTCGACGATAATGGGGGAGCTTATGAGAACCTATCGAGGAAAGGTCGACGGGGCAAAGCTCTACAAGCTCGTTTCTCGCGCAGTCTATGGCCAAAGCGGCGCCCAGCCCTCCTAGCTCTCAGAAATTTCACCGTGCTCAGCAAGTGCTTCATTCATGAGTTGAAATCACTTTCGAAGGGGTCTATAAGCCTTAATAAAGATCAATTCCGACCACCAACCTGAGGAGCACACATGACATACAAGTTCAGGCTGAGATCAGGGAGCCTCGAGCTTGAGATCGAAGGAGATAAGGAGTTTCTCGAGTCCAAGCTCTCAGATCTAAGCTGGCTTGACGCAATTCTTGAGAAGCTCGGCGGATTGGGGAAGCCCGTTCAGGTCAAGGAAGCACCTCCAGTAAGCGAGAAGCCCTCATTCGTCGAGTTTGCGAGCCTCCTTAACCCGAAGACGAACTGGGAGAAGTTTCTCAGCATAGCCTACTATCTCTACAGGTGGGAAGGCAAGGACCTCACCTACGAGGATGTGGAGAAATATTACGGGCAGGCTAGGTGGCCGATGCCTAGGAACATGTGGGACGTGATGTCCAACCTGATCCGAGATGGGTATATGGAGGACGCTGGGAAGCAGAACGATCGGAAGGCGTTCAGGATACTGAGAAAGGGGATCGAGTACGTTGAATCGGCTCTGAAACGGGGTGAGCTTCCATGAGCTCGGAAAAAGTTAAAGTCGTAATCAGGCATGAGGGAACGGAAATAGAGTTCGAGGGAGGCTATGAAGAGGTTTGGAGGAGCGTGAACAAGTTCTTCTCAGAGGTTTATCCAGCCCTCGAGATCGTGAGAAAGCTGACAGGAGCAATAGACGTAACGAGCCTAGCCAAACAGCTCGAAGGTCTCGTCGAGTTCAGGGAGGGAAGAATAGTGATTCTAAAGGAGCTAGATGCGAAGCGGAAGATCCTCCTCTGCCTAGCCGCAGCCCACGTCGGAAAAGCCCTAAACCTATTCGAGAAGGACAAGCTCGCGCCGAAGGAAATCGCAGCCTACACGGGATTAGATGAGCGGGTTACCCGAGCCAGGCTAAGCGAGCTCAGAAAAGCAGGTCTAGTCATTAAGGCAGACGAAGGGTTATATGGGTTTTCATCTAGTTCTCTAGAGGAGCTATTTGGTGAGAGGAAATGAGCGAAGAGGAACTTAAGGTAACCATAAGGTATGGGGATTTGGAGGCCGAGTTTTCAGGTCCGCCTAGCTCCGTTTACCGCGAGGTTATCTCTTTTCTGGAGAAGGCGATTCCGACGTACTCGATCGCAAGGAAGATCTCGTTCAGCATGGATCTAAGGGACCTGCTTGAAACCTTCAGCGAGATCTTCGCCTATGATGAGGAGCAGGGTCTCTTCTTCAAGCTCAGCCTTAGGGAGCTCAGATCCGTCTCAGATGCGATCCTGTTGCTGGCCCTGAGAAAGCATCTTGAATACAAGCTTGGAAGGGTCGAGGAGCAGAGCATAGGCTTCTCTGAGCTCGAGGGCAGCCTGCCCGCGAAGAAAAAGACGATTCAGAACAACTTGACGAAGCTGGTGCAAGCTGAGCTTCTTAGAAGACTCGATAGGGGAGACTACGTGATAACAGCTCTCGGAATAAAGCATCTGGCCGATAAATACTCAAAGCGGGCTTCCGAGAAGCCTGTGGAAGAGTAAGCCGAAGCTAGAAGCCGCCAAATCTCATAAGCCTCCTTTCAAGTATGCTCGGCTTCTTTAGGAGCTCTAATGCTCTGAGCAATTCCATCGAAGTGAGCTTTTTATCTCTAAGCTGATGGCTCCGCCTTTCGGTAGGTATAACGCCTTGGAACGCCCTCCCTTATCAGTGCCCTCTCTCTGACTAGGTCGAGCAGGCTGTGAGACACGGCGGTTGAGTCGTAATGGTATCCGCGTTTGGCCAATTCTTGAACAACCTCAGATAAGGTTCTCGGCTGATCGAACCACCCCTCCTCAATCAAGCCTCTCAAAAGCCCCGAACAGGTTGGGGAAGGCTTGCGCCTCTCAGACTTGGCCACAACCGCTCCCCCACGCTCAACCTCAGCTCCAAGCTGGGGTAAAGCCGACTTCAGGGCTGAGATAGCGTTCTTTACGGCTTCTTCGAGCTTGTCTGGAGGAGCCTCTACCCTAACCGTCGCGGGCCCTATGACTATCTCCACCTTGATTTTTTCTTCTTTGCTCATTTTGGATCTTGCTCAAGTTGAGCAACATTTATAAGCACAGGAAGCCCCATAAAATCGGGGAAAGCGGGGGCATGCACCAAGTTGCTCAACCCAAGATAGAAGGCTTCGAATCCCTCTTTAAATCTTTCTTACAGACGGGCAGGAGAAGCCTTAGCCTCGCTCACGGAGCTCACTCAGGAGACCTTCAGGCTGAGGATCTTGCTCAAAATGATTGGCCTCTTCAGCTTGTTGAGCAAGTCAAGGACAGAGTAGTCTCGGCGATCAGGATTCCTCTTGAGGACGCGGTCGAGAGGCAGGTGGTCGCCATAGATACGTCCTCGATAATTGTTGCGGCTGGCCGAAGCGGGGTCGCGGTTGGAGTAAGGGGAAGCATAGCTGTTAGAAATGAGCTGGGGTTGGAAGTTCAGCGGATAGGCCCCTTCATAGCGTATCTCACCCACGAGAACCTTCCCGAGATCCTAGGCTCGATCCTAGGAGAGTTCACCCCCTTAGAGTTTTCAGACTATAGGCTCGACGGGTCGATCCAAAAGATCTTGGCAGGGCTTCTAGAGAAGAGAATCCAAGAATACGTCGTGAGGCGCTTCCGAGACAGCATTATACTCTTAGATGGCTCTCTCTCCGCGGGCCCGCTGGATAACCCTCTATGGCTGGTCTCAAGGATCTTGGATGAGGCTAGGCCTGGCGGCAACGACGTTCTGGCCTTCTCTAAGACGAGCATTCTCCAGTTCTGGGCGTCGGTCTTCACGGAGGACAGGCTTGGGGTCGAGCCGCCATATCTAGTCGATATGACGTGGCTAATCGAGGAGATAGAGATGAAGGTGAAGGTTCTCGGAAGAACGTATCTCGCGAGGCTTGGCTCAGGGCTGAACATCTTCAGGGTGGACGCCTCGACGAGCAGGAGGGTTGAGGAGGTCTTCGGAAGCCTTCTTAGAAGCGATCCGCTGATCTATGGATATCCAGAGCTCCTGATACTTGCTCACGATTATTGCACATTTACTAGAAGCGACGTCATAGCGATCCAGTCCATTCTCAGGAGGTTTGGAGCCGAGTTCTTCAAGGCATCCTCGATACGAGATATTCTCTTCAATCCCCTAGATGGAGAGTGGAGAAGATGAAAATCCTCACCAAGAGCGGGGACACGATCGAGCTCCTCGCTTCGCCGAGCGAAGATTCGCTGACCCGAGGAGACTACATCCTAATAATCGATGAGGGTAAAACTCTCCTAGCTCAGGTGATTGATGTCGAATACGCGGATGTGCCTGGAATCCTTGAGGACGCCTTAAGGGAGCTTGCCTCCGAATCCATGTCGATAAGGAACTTCGACCCCTATGAGGTCGGATCGATCCTGATGGACGTGAAGGACTCTAGGAGGATAATAGCGAAGTTCAGGGGGGTCATAGTCGATGGAACCCTGAGAAATGACGTCATCTGGCTTCCATCCAGGTTCAATTCTAGGATCGAGAAGGCCTCACCCGAGCTAATTTCAGAGCTATCCCACACTTACGGGAGGAGAAGGCTTCTCTTGGGGGAATGCATGAACGGGATTATGGCGATAAACGCGGAAGATTTAGACGGGAGGCTCACGATAATAACTGGGAAGAAGGAGACTGGAAAATCATATCTGACGAAGGTTCTCATCACCTCTCTCGCGGAATATGGGGCGAAGATAGTGGTATTGGACATAAACGGAGAATATCTCGGATTGTCTCAGAACGTAGATGGGTCGTCTAGCTCGGTCGCCGATAAGCATGTGATACTTGTTCCAGGAGAGAACTTCAAGGTGTCGGTGGAGGACGCTGGGCTTAAGGTGATGACGGATATCCTTCAACACATTCTCTTAACTCCTGCGACGAGCATAAGGGAGTTCATCAGGACTTGGAGCCTCGTGAAGAGATATGAGGGGAGGGTCAGCTTGCAGAAGCTTATCGAGGCGGTTAGCAGAGCTCAGATGCATGAATCCGTTAGGGAGGCTTTGATGAGCAGGCTTCTCACCCTGAGCGAGACCGAGTTCTTTGACGACGAGAATCCAACGAAGCTTGAAGAAATCTTGAACTCGAAAAGGGATGGAGGCATATTCGTCGTAGATCTCTCCAGAAGCCTCTCCCAAACTAGGAAGATAATAGTCGAGTTCCTCCTAAGCAAGCTTTCAAGTCTCCTAAGAGGAGGAGCGATAGACCCGCTGTTCTTAGTCGCGGAGGAAGCTCATCTCTATCTCAGGGAGACGTATTGGGATGATCTCGTGACGAGGATGAGGCATACGGGGATCTTCCCCATATTCATAACGAATCAGCCTGACAGCATACCCGAAACAGTCTACAGGCAGGCAGACAACATATTCCTCTTCAACTTCACCAACGAATCCGATCTCAACTACATCGCCAAGGCCTCGAGGGTCGATGCCGACACGGTTAAGCGAATAGCGAAGATGCTTCCGCCGAGACACTGCTTGGTGATAGGCAGGGTTGTCAACGATCTGCCGGTCGTCGTGAAGGTGAAGGAGATAAAGCTGAAGACCATGGGCGAGACTAGGCTCCTCTTCAAGCAGAGATCGGCTTAAGCTCTGGCCAAAGCCCGAGTATGTGAAAGGTATTTCTCCGAGAATCTATAGAGAATTCTCTCAACCTCATGGATCCAAAAGATTAAAAGAATGCGGAGAACGCGGACGGCTTGCTCATGCAAATGTTCGATGGAAGCGGCTTCGAAAAAGACCCCTTTATGGATGAGGAGGCTCGGGAGGAGATCAAGCTAAAGCTAGAGCAATCGCTGAATCAGCTGAACGCTCAGATAATGAAGCTTAAGTCGAAGTATCAGGAGATGATGTCGAAGAGCAAGGACTACTTCGAGCACGTTGTGGAGGCCATGATGTCGGGGGATGAAGAGAGGGCGTCAATCTATGCTGAGGAGATCGCTGAGATCAGGAAGCTGGCCAAGGTCGTCATGAGAACTCAGCTTCTCCTGGAGCAAGTTAAGCTCAGGCTTGAGACTATCTTAGAGGTTAGCGAGCTCATAGGGCTCGTGATCCCGCTTCTCTCCCTGATAGCCGAGGTCGAGGATGAAGTTGCTGGAGTGGCTCCCGAAGCGGCCAAAAACCTTCATGAGCTAGCATGCTACATCGAGGACTTCGCTGGATCCACGGCGATGAGCGACTTCGACCTGACCATGTCGGAGAGCGTGAGCGAGGATGCGAAGAAGGTGCTTGAGGAAGCTCAGAAGATAGCTGCGGAGAAGATCAAGGAGTCCTTCCCAGACGTCCCGAAGCTTTCCGAGAAGGAGAAGCTCGTTTACTCCTATCTCTCCAAGTCTGGATCGGAGCTCGATCTGAAGAGATGCGCTAAGGAGCTCGGGATAGATGTTAAGCAGGTGAAGCAGATCCTGCAGAAGCTTGAGGAAAAAGGGTTGATAGAACTCGTAGGCTAGCTCGTCCCAAACCTCTCATTCCATCTAAGCATCCTCTCCACGCTCTTGAGATCTATGCTAGGCTTCCTCCTCTTGATAACCTCAAGGAAATCCTCCATCCTAATCTTCCTAGGCTCATCTCCTCCCCTCTCGAAGAACTCGCTGACGATCTTCGTCTGAACCTCCACACATATCGCGTGAATATCCGCCGCGGAATATCCATTAGTTATCCTGGCGAGCTCGGAGAGCTCAACGTCGTTGTCAAGGTTCAGCTTCCCCGCGTAATGCTGGAAGAGCTTGAGCCTTGCATCATAGTCTGGCAGGTCGATGAAGATCCTCTTCTGGAACCTTCTGATGAATGGCTCATCAAGCAGCCAGGGCTTATTCGTCGCCGCCAGAACGTAGATCATGCTCTGCCTTCCCTTATCAAGCAGCCCATCCATCTCCTTGATCAGCTGATTCCTGGCCCTGGCCTCTCCTCCGACCTCATTCACCCTTATCGCCGTGAGCGAATCCACCTCATCGATGAAGATTATGACAGGCTTTCCAGATGACTCATATCTCCGAGCAGCATTAAAGATCATGGAGATGTTTTTCTCGGATTCCCCAAGCCACTTAGACATTATCAGGGATGCATCAACATGCATGAAAACTGCATCTATCTCGTTTGCGACCGCGGCGGCGAGCATGGTCTTACCGCATCCTGGGGGACCGAACAAGAGTATTCCACGAGGCCATCCTAGAGGGAACAGGTCAGGTCTCTTCATGGGGTAAATTATGCTTTCAAGTATAGCCTTCTTCGCTCTCTCTAATCCTATCACATCATCCCACTTGATCGGCGGAGGGTTTTGGATCACGAACTCGTTTTCCAAGTCTGCGGGATCCTCTCTCTTCTCAGAGTCTCCGACGTAGAGGCACTCGCTCAGCGCCTCAACCCTCCTCCTATACTGCTCCTGCTTCTCCTCGTAGATCCTCTTCATCAAGGGATCTTCGGTAAGCTCTATCAGCTTCTCTAGGAGGGCTATCGCCTCCCGATACTGTCTCGCCGCCTCCTTCTTCATTCCAATCTTATCATACTTCACGGCCGCCCGAGCCCTTTCCGCAGCAAGCCTCTCAAGTTCTCTCATAGCTCTGCAGCCTGTCATCAAAATAATCAGCCTAAAATCTATGCCTGAGCTCTCGGCCAAATGGAATACCCCATCATATTGCGGAGAAATACATGGATAACCTCTAGCCCTTAGGGATCCTCTTTCGCCGTGTAGAAGACCGCGCAAGTGAGCGTTCTAGCTACTCCATGCATTCCCCTGATCTTATCTATCACGAGGTCTCCTATCTCCTTCATGGATGACCCCCTGACCTTGAGCAGGATATCCCATTCCCCTGAGATCAGGTGAGCCTCCTCAACGTTCTCGAGCATCGACATCTCGTGAGCCAAAGCCTTTTGGGAGATCTCGGAGCCAGGCATGAAGGAGACTAGGATGAAAGCTGTAACGCTTTTCCCGAGCTTCGACTTATCGAGCTTCACGGTGAACTTCTTTATCACGCCCATCCGCTTAAGCTTATTGATCCTATCTTGAACGGTCGTCCTCGGCATTCCGAGAGACTCGGCAAGCTCCCTAAGATTCCTCGAAGAGTCCAGCTCAAGCTCCCTCAAGATCATCAGATCCTTCTCGTCCAGCTTTTCCTGCCTTCTAGCCTTTCTCATACCCGCCTCGCCTAAGGCTTAATGGGTATAAAGGTTCCCCCTACGTCAATCGTCGATCAATTTTTCGGCAATATTTAAAAGGGAAGGGGCAGAACGACGGAAGAAAAGCTATGGTCAAGATAGATGGAATAGCGATTCACGGCTATGGAGGCTATGTCCCCAGATACAGGATAAAGGCGGAGGAGATCGGAAGGATCTGGGGGGTCTCCTCATCGGAGCTCCCAGTGAGGGAGAAGGCGGTTGCTGGGATCGATGAGGATGCGGCGACGATGGCCGTGGAGGCCGCTAGAATAGCCTTGAGAAGAGCTGGGATAGATCCTAGGAAGATAGGGGCGATACATGTTGGAAGCGAGTCTAAGCCCTACGCCGTCAAGCCCATGGGGACGATAGTGGCTGAAGCGATCGGAGCGAATCCAAGCAAGCTCGCAGCAGACCTCGAGTTCGCATGCAAAGCAGGAACCGAAGCAATCCTCTCGATTCTCGGTTTAATCCAAGGCGGTCAAATAGAATACGGGCTGGCGATAGGAGCAGACACGGCGCAGGGAAGACCTGGCGACGCGCTGGAGTATACCGCTGCAAGCGGGGCCGCCGCATTTCTCCTAGGGAGAATGAGCGATGATGCGGTGGCCGTTATCGAGGCTTGGAGCGGCTATGTGACAGATACTCCAGATTTCTGGAGAAGGCCTTTCGACAGGTATCCCATGCACGCCGCGAGGTTCACGGGAGCTCCAGCCTACTTCAAGCACATCCTAGGGGCTGTCAACTCTCTTCTCGAGAGCGATGGATACTCCCTCAGCGACGTGGACTACTTCGTCTTCCATCAGCCCAACGTCAAGTTCCCGCTCACGGTGGCTAAGATCTTGAAGATAGATCGCGGGAAGCTCGCTCCAGGGCTACTCGCCGACAAGATCGGAAACACGTATAGCGCTTGCTCCCTCTTAGGTCTCGTAAGCGTTCTAGATCAAGCTCAGCCTGATCAGCGAATCCTCCTCGCATCCTACGGCTCTGGCGCTGGAAGCGACGCTCTCATCATAAGAGTTCTCGACGGTATCCTCGAGAAGAGAGATCTCGCTCCAAAGCTGAAAGACTTCATCGAGGACAAGATCTACATCGACTATTCGACCTATCTCAAGTTCAGGAAAGAAATCTTAAAGGGGTGATCCAAGGAATGGGAAAGGTTTTCGTCGTGGGAGCAGGCTTCACAAAGGTCGCCGAGCACTGGGATAAGAGCTTGGAACAGCTCATGGCCGAGGCCGCTGTAAAGGCGATCGATAGCGCGGGAATCTCCTCCGTGAACTCGATATATGTCGGAAACGCCTTGAGCGAGTTCTTGCAGGAGCAGTCTAACCTCGGAGCCATAATCGCCGAAGAGTCTGGGCTGATCGGAGCCCCAGCCTTCAGGGTTGAAGCCGCTGAGGCCTCAGGAGCTGCTGCGCTCTATGCTGGGTTCTGCGAGGTAGCTTCGGGTATGGCTGATGCGGTTCTGGTGGTCGGAGGCGAGAAGCTTTCGGATGGTCTCGCCGAAGAGGTTTCATCTGGCCTGATGCTGGGCGGAAGAGCTTGGTATGAAGGTTTCATCGGAGCCGAGTTCTACTCGCTCAACGCTCTGCTCTACAAGCTCTACGCCAAAAGATTTGGAGATGAGGGGATACCCATGTTCCCCGTGATAAGCCATGAGCACGCAGATGGAGTCTCTCACGCTCAATACCCGTTCAAGCTTAGCCTAGAGAAGGTCCTATCATCGCCCTTCCTAGCCGAGCCTCTCAGAAGGCTTGAAGTAAGCGGAATAGGAGATGGAGCAGCAGCCGTGATCCTGGTCGGAGAAGACTTGGCGGCAAAGCTGAAATCCCCGAAAGCCCAGCTATACGTCTCCGCCGCAACCGATTATCTAAGTCCCTTTGAGAGGGAGGATCCGCTCAGATTTCAGTCCGTTGCGCTCGCGGTGAGCCAAGTGCTCGACAAGGCTGGGATCGGCAGGGAGGAGATAAGCTTCCTCGAGCTTCATGACGCAACCTCGATCATGGCCGCCCTCTGCCTCGAGTCAGGCGGCTTCTCCCCTCCTGGGAACGCTGGAAAGCTCGCCGTGAAGGGCGAATTCAAGCTTAATGGAAGCCTTCCATGCAACACCTTCGGAGGGCTTAAGGCCCGCGGCCACCCGCTTGGAGCGACCGCGATCTACCAGGTTGCTGAATCCTATCTTCAGTTAACCGAGCAGGCTGGCAAGAATCAGCTTGATTCTCCGAGAGCGGGCTTGGCGTTGGCCATAGGAGGGGTTGGAGCGGAGGCTTATGCAAGCTTGCTAAGACAGGTTTAGGGGGTGAGTCGATGAGGGTTCCAAGCTATTGGAGGAGAATGCCTTTCCTGTATAGGCTTTCAGGCTGGAGATGTGATCACTGCGGAGCCTTTCACTACAGCAAGCCGATGGTTTGTAGGAGGTGCAGGTCTAGGCGGTTTAGCGAGGTTGAACTTCCGAGAAGCGGGAAGCTGATAGCGTACACGATCGTGCGGTCTCCTCCGAGAGAATTTAGCGAGCTTTCTCCCTATGCCATAGGCTTAATCGAGCTTGATGACGGAACGAGAATACTATCGCAGCTAACAGACTTTCAAGAAGATGAGCTCAGGGATGGGGTGAGGGTTGAAGCGGTCTTCAGAAGGGTTAGGGTTAACGGAGAACAAGGCATAATAGAGTACGGCTACAAGTTCAGGCCAGCGCTAAGAGGAGGCTAACCAGTTCCCCTCAACCTTTTCCAGAGATAGATCGCCGCATATTCCTTCGGGATTCCCTCACGTTGAGCTATGAGCTCGATCTGCGACCTGATCTTAACCCTGGCCTCCTCAGGGCTCTCATACCTGCTCTGCAAGCTCTCGAGAAGCTGAGAGAATATCGATTCCATCATCTCCTTGTATGATGTCGACTCGTAGATGTTCTCGCTCATCCCTCTAAGCTGATCGATCCTAGCATCAACCTCCTTAATCCTCTTATCCAGGCTAACGAGCTCCTCCCTAAGCTTGGGAACAACCCTCTCAAGCTCCTCCTTCTTCGAGACCGATATGGGCTTCCCCTGAGCTTCAAGCTGCATCAAGGTGTCAAGCTCAACCTGATTGAAGTAAAGCTCCTCCTCGATCGCCGAGAACTTTTGTTCAAGTATGTCCCTCAGCTTTCTATGCTTTTCGATCGCGTCGTTGACGTATCCTATCAGCTCATCTCTGAGCGAATCCCATCGCTGGAGAAGCTTCTTCAAAATCCCCAGGCTCATTCCTTCATCCTCTAGAAACTTTTTCTGAGTAACCTGCTCCCTGACCTTTATCTCCTCAGCCTTGCTCATCACGAGCTCATATGCAGCATCCGCGTCCGCTGTGGCCTCCTCCAGCTCAGCCTCCTCCCTAGGAGGTTTCGATACTGGAACTTCGACAGTCTCCTCAACCCTCTCTTCGGCTTCCTCGACAGGCTCTATAACCGGCTCAGCTTCCTCCAGATCAGAATCCTTAATCACGACGCGCTTGGGCATCTCAAGCCAATCCTTACAACTGATTGCTTTTAAGTTTATTCGCTGAATGAAGGTTTGGTTTTAAGCTTGCCGTAAGCTTTTCTTGGAGAGCTGATGAGGGCTTGAAGGTCCTGAAATTCGGGAAATCCCTAAAGTCTGGAGAGGAATGTGGATGCGGCTTTAAGCACGATAGGACCCTCGACCTCGTCCTCCTTGGCCCCCTCAGCCAGGCTCTTGACATGCTTGAGGATCTGGAGCTAAAGCCTCCCTATGCCGTCTTCTACGATGAGATAACTTACAGGGTGGCTGGGAGATTCGTGAAAGAGAAGCTGGCCGCCAAGGGAATTCTGATGACCTCTCCGACGTTTCAGGAAGCCGAGAGGGGGGTCGCCGAGGCCAGGGGCGCTAGGACGGTGATAGGGGTTGGCGGAGGAACGGTCATAGACTTGGCGAAGTATGCGGCATACAAGCTGGAAGCCGACTTCATCTCGATCCCAACCGCTCCATCGCATGACGGAATGGTATCCCCAGTAGTCTCTCTCTTCGAGGAGGGTCGGAGGAAATCCATTCTCGCGAGATCTCCGAGGATAGCGATAATAGACTTACAGATCCTTAGGTCTGCTCCGAGGCAGCTCCTGATCTCAGGCTACGGGGACATTCTGGCCAAGATCGTCTCCATGAAGGACTGGCAGCTCGGAAGGGACGAGAGAGGAGAACAATATTGCAAGACCGCCGAGTCCTTAGTCCTCAGCTCGCTCAACAAGTTGATAGTCTCGCTGATGAACCCACCTCCTCCAGACGAGGCTCTCGAGATCTTGGTTGAAGCGCTGATAAACTCTGGAGCCGCCATGATGGTGGTCGGCACATCCAGACCCGCATCTGGAAGCGAGCACTTGATCAGCCACTACCTAGACATGAACCTGAAAGAAAGGCTTCCTCACGGGATTCAGTGTGCTCTTGGAGCTCTTCCGATGGCAGCTTATCATGAGCTGCGAAACCCGAACTGGTGGAAGGATGAGCAATATCGATTAAGTGCTCTCCAAGGCTATTTCCGCGAGGTAGGGCTTCCGACGAGCCTCCAGGAGGCCAGGGTGCCGATCGATGTTATGGTGAATGCTATAGTCGAGGCTTGGAAAATCAGGCCTAAGCGATACACGATCCTTCACAAGTTTAAGCCCGATAGGAGCGAGGCACTTAAGCTTCTCAAGATCTCGGGCCTCGCATAACCCTTAATACCTGAGCGATGGTCTTCTTCCTCAAGATGCTGAAAATAGGGGTAATCGGAGCTGGACAAATAGGCTCATCGATCGCGAAGGCTCTCGCCGAGTCTGGAAAATACAGGGTGATCGCATCGAGAAGGAACATCGAGAAGGTAAAGCATCTCGAGGAGGTTGGGGTCAAGCTCACAAGAGATAACAGGATGGTCGCAAGAGAGTCCGACGTGATCTTCATAGCGGTCAAGCCCTATAAGGTCTCCGAGGTCCTAAAGGAAGTATCAGATCTTCTCGATGGAAAGTTCCTGATCTCGGTTGCTGCCGCTACCCCGATCTCTAAGATCGCTTCTCTAGCCCCTAAAGCCAAGATAATCAGAGCTATGCCTAACATAGGGTTAATCGCTAAAGCAAGCTTTACCGCCTACACGAGAGGCCCCAACGTAGCTGAATCAGATCTGAAGGTAGTTAATGAGATCTTGGGGGAGCTCGGAGCATTCATGGAGGTCGATGAAGATCTCATGGACGCGATAACCGCTCTCAGCGGAAGCGGGCCAGCCTACGTCGCTCTCCTGATAGAGGCCATGGCCTATGCGGGGCTCAAGGTCGGTCTCCCAAGAGATCTGGCCTATAGGTCCTCCGCCTACACCGTATATGGGACAGCGAAGCTCCTGCTTGAGGCCGGTCTCCACCCCTCGACGATAAAGGAGATGGTGCTCACTCCTGGGGGGACGACGATAGAGGGGATCTTCTATCTCGAGGAGGGTGGGGTGAGAACGGCGGTGATGAAAGCCGTCGAAGCTGCCACGAGAAGAGCTAAGGAGATTGCTGAGAAGCTGAATGACCCTAGCCGCTAGGCGAGTTCAAGCCCTCCACCACTCAAATAAGATGTAAGCTATCTTTCTCCTAACAGCATCTGGAACAGCTATGGTGAAGTACTTCTTCACCGTCGTCGCGAGCCTCCCAGACCTAACTATCTCTAGGGCTGAGAGAGGTTCCCCAGGGAGCTTAACCTGAACTATGAAGGGGGCGTGCTCAAGGCCAGGCCCGATCCTGTAAACTGCGAAGTCGCTGCCGAACTTTATCCCAGGGGTCACTATGAAGCCCTTCTCCCTCAGATCCTTATACACCTGATATCTCTCCCTGAAGTTCTCGTAAGCTTTCTCCGCTCGGTCGAGCAGCTCCTCGAGCTCAAGCCTTCTTCCATTCTCATATACTTCAAGCAGCCCTTTCTCCGCGAGATACACCGCCTCTATTATGTCGAGCACGAGCGGAGCGTTAAAGTCCGCAGACTTGGGCTTCGAGATCCCCAGAGGCTTCCCATAGAATCCAAGCTTATACAGGCTTCTACTCTTTTCGATGTCCCAGACTATTATGTTCCCTTGCACAAGCTCTGCCTTTACAATCTCCTCCAGAGGCCATCACCCTCTTTAGATCGGGATCACCGTCAGCGCCCTGAGAACGTCCGCAACCCTCTCTGCGTGGTCTGAGATGTCCTCGATCATCTCCGCGACCTCTCTGCATAGAAGAAGCTGAGAGATGTGGAGATTGCTTTTTAGAAGCTCTAGGTCGAGCTTCCTATAGATCTCATCAGTATGCTTCTCCTTCACCTCGGTCTCCTTGATCTTCTCGTTAAGGCTTGATGAGTTCAGAGTCGTGGCGAGAAGGGCTTGACGCATCGATATCAGGGTTTCTAGAACTGCTTCACCAAGCTCCGTGAAGAGCTTACATGTCTCCTTGTTGAGCTTCGTCTTCATCTTACTGAGGTTCACCAGCCTGAATGCAGCTCCCTCCGTGACGTCAGCTATTCTATCTATCTCTAGAGTGAGCCTGACGAAGTTTTCCCTCGATGTGAGGAGAGCCCCGACATTTGAGATCTCCCTCTCGACGAGCCTGTTCATCTCCTTCGCCTTCTCATCGTTCTTCAAGATCTTCTCATAGATCTCCTCGATGTTCTTCGCCTTCTCGCCCTTCAAGAACTGCTCCAACATGTCCAGAAGAGTCCTGTATCCCTCCAAGACGACCCGAACCTGATCCTGGATCAGATTAAGTATCGTTATTCGGAAATCTTCCTCCCTGTCTCGCGGAAGACTCATCCTCCAATCAGATAAACTAGGCGCCGCTGCTATAAAGCCTTTCACAGATCACGGATACGCCAAAATCTCGTTCAGCAGATTTCTCAGATCGCTTAGATCTACTCTGATCTGATGGGCTGAGTCCCTGAACCTTATGGTAACGCTGTCATCCTCGATCGTCTGATGATCAACGGTGATGCATAACGGAACCCCGATCTCATCATACCTCA
>CAYXHS010000006.1:11307-22716 GCA_964465105.1 uncultured Nitrososphaeria archaeon | reverse complement strand
TTCTTGCTCTTCTCGATTAGGTTGTCTCCGGTCCAGCCTGAGACTGGGATGAATGGGATCTTCGAGACGTCGAAGCCTATCCTCTTCAGCAGGTCGCTGACGCCCTGCTTTACCTCCTCATATCGCTCCTTACTCCAGTTGACGGTCGGGTCATCCATCTTATTGATTAGAACTATTATCTGCTTGATTCCTAGAACTGATAGGAGGAAGGCGTGCTCCCTCGCCTGGCCGCCTGGAGCGATTCCAACCTCATATTCTCCCTTCTTCGCTGAGATCACTAGGATCGCGCAGTCAGCTTGGCTTGCACCCGTGATCATGTTCTTGACGAAGTCCCTGTGGCCTGGAGCGTCGATCAGCGTGAAGTAGTATTTCTTGGTCTCAAAGCTCTGGAAGGCTAGGTCGATTGTCAGCCCTCGCTCTCGCTCCTCCTTGATTCGGTCCAAGATCCAAGCATACTTGAAAGTCTCCTTTCCGAGCCTCTTAGCCTCCTCCTCGTACTGCTTGATAGTCCGCTCGTCAACGGCTCCCAGCCTTACTAGGAAGTGTCCCATCGTCGTCGACTTACCATGATCCACGTGCCCTACGACCACCAGGTTAAGATGAGGCTTCTTACTGGCAGACATTTAAGACACCTCTTCTCCACAGCTAGCTTATACAGAGTTTCATCCCGTATATAAGCTTCTCCCGAGGCAGCTCCATTCAGAATCGCTGGGCGGGAAATCTGCTCGGAGAAGGGGCTTAGGTTTGAGGAGGAAGAGAATGGTTTAAAAGATGCTGCGGTGAATCGCTTCACGAAGAGGATGAACGAGGCTGCTGAGCCGGCTCAAGAGCTCGTGGAGAAGTTCAGGATCTTCGGCAAGTGGAGGGTGGATGAGGTCGAGGTAAAGGATCCTGGGCTGAAGCGATATATCTGCCTCAAGCCCATGCTGATTCCTCATAGCGGTGGAAGGCATGAGCATAGGAGGTTCGGGAAGGCTGAGGTGAACGTCGTTGAAAGGCTTGCGAACATGCTGATGAGACCAGGGCCTAATGGAGGAAAGAAGTCGAAAGCCCTCAAGATCGTGAAGAACGCCCTGGAGATAATCTATCTGAGAACCAAGCAGAACCCGATCCAAGTCCTAGTGAGAGCGATCGAGAACTCCGCGCCTAGAGAAGACGTGACGAAGCTCAGCTATGGTGGGATCGTGTATTTCAAGGCTGTCGACATATCCCCTCAAAGGAGATTGGATCTCGCCCTCAGGCACCTGGCTCAAGGAGCTAGGGAAACCTGTTTTAGGAGCAGGAAGACCCCAGAGGAAGCTTTAGCCGAAGAGATAATCGCGGCGGCTGAAAACGATTCTAGAAGCTTCGCGGTTAGGAGGAAGAACGAGCTCGAGAGGATAGCCTTAGCATCTAGGTAAAGGGTCGGGGAGAGATCTAAAACCTGATTATCCTGAAGGGTTCGCCGCGCTTCAAGGCTTCTATCTCGACTAGATGCGCAATCGATGAAGTCTTTATCTTCTTTCCCAAGACCTCCTCAAGCTGGAAGACTCCTGCCTCATTATCCATGTCGACGATTATCCTTATCGGGGTCTTCCTGGGCTCTCCCCTAGCGACCTCAACCCGCCTTATCGAGAGAGCTGAAAGAGCATGAATATCGTATTTCCCCTGCCTGTATGGAACCCGTGCCCTTCCCTCGGCCATATCCACTCCATCGGCGACCTTGGTTATCCCAGCCTCCATGCTCAAGGCCTCGACCTCCTCGTCGTGGGAGAGAATGCAGTGAAGTATCTCGGAGGTTAGCTTGTATATCTTGGATGGCTCGGAGTATATTTTTCGGAGGAGGCGGGGGAGGAACCTGGATGCGAGCGCGACTCCCGAGATGTGGTGATGGCTTCGATGGACCGCGTTTCCTATATCGTGTAGATAGGCGCCCATCATGACGACGAGCCTGGCATCCTCCTCATCTCCAACCCCATCCTTCACGATCGATGGGATGAAGCCGTCCTCAAGCAGGATGTCAAGCATCTCTAGGGCGGCTCCAGCCACTATCCTGGAGTGAACTGGGCCGTGATCATTGTAGAGCAGCCTTTGAACGGCCATGACGTTAGCCATGGCCAGATATGATTGAACTTCAGAGCTTTTTTCCAGAAGCCTTAGCGCCTGCTCGAGCAAGGGATGCTTATCGATCTTCCTCTTAAGGACCGATGGGGAGACTAAGACCATGGGTAGAATAATGGTGCTGGAAGGTAATTAATTATGCTAGGCTTCCGCATACCTTCTCAGGATCTTCCTGTATGCTAGGACTCCGAGCAGGTAGATGGCGATCGCAGCTACTAGGACTTCGAGAGCCCTACCTGCTACCTCGGCTAGCTCGGCTTCGTAGACTAGGATCGAGCGGGCCACGTCTATCGCCCAAGCGCCTGGGAAGATGTCCGCTAGAATCTGCATCCACTTGGGAAGCCACCATTTCGGGAACCAGATCCCCGCCATGAACGCGAGCATTAAGCCTATCACGACGCTTAGGTTCGTCGCCGATCTAACGGTCTTTGTGACGAGGGATAGAAGCATCCCGAGCCCAATCATCATCAGGGCTACTAGGATTATCATGAAGCCGGCGATCCAGTCTTCGACCCTGAGCGGGTTCCAGATTATCTTCGCCCCGCACCCGAATACACCTAAAATTATCATGAAGGCCGACATGAGAGCTAAGACTATCAGGGATGCTAAGGTCTTTCCGACGAGCATGTCGGTCGAGGTCGCGGGAGAGGCCAGAAGCCTTCTAAGGGTTCCGCGCTCCTTCTCCTCAACCGCCATCACCGATCCGGCGGTAAGCCCGGAATACAGGATGCTCATCCCGAGGGCTCCGAAGGTATACCAGCCTAGGATGGAGGAGCGCTCCAGCAGGGCTTTGGGCTTAACCTCGTGGAAGCTCGCGTTTATCGGTGAGGCCAAGCCGAGCATCCACTCTCTCACGAACTCAATCCAGCTCAGGTTCCCGGCGATCGAGGTCGAGACGTTTTTCGGAATGTATTTCTCCGCGAGCTTCATGTACTTGAGGGTTTCGTTGATCTTCCTAATCGAGATCCCCTTATTCAGCTCTTGGATGAAGCCCTTGAGGATGTACTCGGTCGTCTGCGCCGTCTGGGGGCTTCTCGCGCCGACGTAGACCTCGATGCTCGCCTGCCTGAAGATGAGCTTCTCGCCGAAGCCCTCTGGTATGATTATCCCTCCATCGAGCCTTCCCCTCCTAAGATCTTCGAGCATTAGGGATTTGTTCTCGTAGAGCTTGACGTCGAATAGCTTGACCCCCCGGTAGGTAGTCTCATTGAGGATCTCTACCAGCATGCTTCCGTTGACCGGGAGGCTCGAGGTGTCGTTGTTTATGGCGCCTAGGGTCATGGGCTGACCCGCCGTCGGGGGGACGAAGACGAAGGCCGTTAGCAGGAGCCAGATCGCAGGCCAAGCGAATATCCAGAACACGCTGGCCTTGCTCCTGAAGGTGGTCTTCAAGTCCTTGAGCATGAAGGCTTTAACCGCGCTCCACCTCACTCCCCGCTCAGCCTCCTACCCGTAAGCCTTAGGAACACGTCCTCTAGGGTCGGCCTAACGATCCTGAGGGACTCAAGCTTATAGCCTCTCTCGAGAAGCTTCGAGACTATTCTGGGAGCCGCCTCGTCCGGATCCTCGACGTGAACCCTAACCTCGCCATCCCTGCGAGCTATCCTACCCTCCGAGGCTAGGGGCCTGAGAACCTCCAGAACCTCATCCCGATACTCGAGAAGCTTCACGGCTATCACGGCCTTCGGACCATACTTTCTCTTAAGCTCCTCGGGCGACCCCTCAGCAACTATCTCGCCCTCATGCATTATCGCGACCCTATCCGATAGCGCGTCCGCCTCCTCCATGTAGTGGGTCGCTAGGATCACTGATCTATCCACCTTCTCGGTTATGAGCTTCCAGACATCCCTCCTAGCTCCGGGATCCATTCCCGTCGTGGGCTCGTCTAGGATTAGGAGCTCGGGATCCCCGATCAGGGCCGCGGCGAAGCTAAGCTTCTTCTTCATTCCGCCGGAATAGGTTCTCACAAGCCTATTCGCATAGCTGGATAAGCCCATGAACTCGAGAAGCTCCCTGCACCTTCGCCTCGCCTCGGATCCCGTTAAGCCGTGAAGACCCGCGTAAAACATCAGGTTCTCGAGCCCGGTTAGATCCTCGTAGACCACCGGCTCCTGGGGGGAGTATCCTATCATGCTTCTGGCCTCTGGGCTTAGTGGGTTCAAGCCGTCCAACGCGACCTCGCCTTCGTCGGGGACTATTATCCCCGCTATCACGCTTAGTAGAGTGGTCTTGCCGGCGCCGTTGGGCCCTAGAAGCCCGAAGACCTCCCCCCTCGAAACCTCGAAGCTCACGTTCCTGACGGCATAACGCTTTCTAAATCTCTTCGAGATACTTCTAACCTTCAGAAGGGGGTCGGGCATAGCTTGATTGATAGGGCCTGAAAGATCATAAAATCTTTTCCCCGAGGGTGGCTAGAGAATCTTCTTGAGTTCTTCGAGGTCAAACCAAGTGCCTGCGCAGCCGTTTTTCAGAAGCGGGACAGCTTGCCCTGGAATGTTCATCTCCTTTAGGATCTGATAGCCGAGCTTCAGCTCAGCTCCGCATGCGACCCCTATGACCGCCTTATAGCCCTTTGAGGAAAGGATCTTCGGGATGCATGAGCCTCCTGGAAGAACGTATACATCGTAGCCTTTCTCCTCTGCGAGCTTGGTCGCTTGGTTTATCAGGCAATCTGGGGAGCAGTGAGCGCATCGATAGGTTGGGATGCTTGGATCGAATTCGGCCTTGCAGCGGCTGTCCATGTATTTTCTCGAGCAGTGGGGTAAGAGGAGAACCTTTTTTCCTGAAGCCTTCCTGAAGTTTTCCCTGTTTAGAATGTTCTCCGCCTGGATCTCTAGGAAGTCCTCGAAGAGGGAAACAGCTTCAATCAGGTTAAGGCCCGTGATCTCTTGAACCTTAAACTTCTTGATCAGGTTTCTGGCGACCCTACCCATCCTTTGATGAACCCTAGAGTCGTAAGCGAGCCTAACGACCTCCTCGAAAAGGCTTCTCGGAAGCCCCCTTAGATCGAAGGTGAACCTATAGGGCATGCAGACACCCCAAACCGCTACCTCCCTGAATCATAGCTTGATCCCGCTCTCAAGCTTCGTGATCAAGAGATCGCCTTAAGATTTAATGCTATCCTTAGGTTTAGGCATCCCAGGCTAATAGAGGGCAACCGATCATGCTTTAGGGAAGACTTTTATGAGTAGAGGTGGCAGGCAACCAGGTGGCCAGGCTTAACCTCGATGAGCCTAGGCTCCTCACGCTCGCAAATCTCCTTCCTGTAAGCGCATCTCGGATGGAACCTGCATCCGCTCGGCGGGTTGGCCGGGCTCGGAGGCTCTCCCCGAAGAATTATCCTCTTCCGCTTGGTCTCAGGATCAGGTATCGGTATCGCGGAGAATAGGGCTTGAGTATATGGGTGGAGCGGGTTCTTGAAAAGCTCTCCAGGCTCGGCGAGCTCCACTATCTTCCCGAGATACATGACGGCGACCCTGTCGCTTATCGCCTCGATTATCGAAAGGTCGTGGCTTATGAAGAGATAGGTTAATCCCATTTTCCTCTGAAGATCTTTGAAGAGCTTTATGAGGGAGGCTCTCACCGAGACGTCGACGGATGATGTCGGCTCATCGAGGACGACGAACTTCGGGTGGGTTATCAAGGCTCTCGCTATCGCTATCCGCTGCTTCTGGCCTCCGCTGAACTCATGCGGATACCTGTATAGGTGCTCTCGAGAGAGACCAACTCTTCTAAGCATTTCTAGAACCCGCTCCTCAGCCTCCCTCCCACCGCAGATTCCTTGAACTATCAAGGGCTCGGCGACGATATCCTTCACGAGCATCCTTGGGTTAAGAGATGTCGATGGATTCTGATAGACTATCTGCATGTATCTTCTTAGGGACTTGAGCCGCCCTCCCTTAACGCTTGTGATGTCATGATCGCTTGCATTTCCCTCGTTCTGAGGATCGTTTGGGAGAGAGCCCTCGGGGTCGAAGAATATCTTTCCTGAGTCTGGGTCGAGAAGCCTTATGACGGTCTTCCCGAAGGTAGTCTTACCGCAACCGGATTCACCGACGAGGCCGAAGGTTTCTCCTTCTCTTATCGCTAAGGTTACGCCGTCTACGGCTTTGACCTCGCCTATCTTCCTGCTAAAGACCCCGCCTCTTATCGGAAAGTATTTCCTCAGGTCCACCGTGACCACTATGTTCCCCACTATTCTCACCACCATAAAGCAGGCATGCTACGTAATGATCTTCAGACACCTTAACAAGCTCGGGAACCTCGTGTTTGCAAGCCTCCTTCGCATAAGGGCATCTCGGATGGAACCTGCATCCGCTTGGAGGGTTCACGAGGTTTGGAACGGTTCCTGGGATGGACTTGAAGGAGGAGCCTGGCCTCGGAATGGACTCAAGGAGAGCCTTCGTGTATGGGTGAAGCGGGTTTTTGAAAAGCTCCTTGACTGGAGCGACCTCCACCACGTTTCCAGCATACATGACGGCGACCCTGTCGCTTATCTCAGCTATGACTCCCATATCGTGAGTGATGTAGATTATAGAGGTTCCAAGCCTTTTCTTCAGCCTCATGATCAGGTCGATTATCTGAGCTTGAACCGTCACATCTAGGCTCGTGGTCGGCTCATCAGCGAGAAGCAAGACGGGCGAGCAGGCCAGGGCTATGGCTATCACTATTCTCTGCTGCATTCCTCCGCTTAGCTCATGAGGATAGGCGTCGACAACCCTCTCGGGATCTGGGATCTCCATGAGCTTCAGGAGCTCGATGATCTCTTCTCGAATGACCTGTCTGAGCCTGCGCGTCATCATATTCTTGACAACAGGTATCTTCTCCAAGATCGCTAGGGCCGTGGAGTTCGGATCCTCGAGCATCTTGCGGTAAGCCCACAGCTCTAGCTTCGCTCCAGCCCCGCCATCTCTCCTCCTCAGATCCTCCTCGACGAGCTTCATCGCCTTCCCAAGCACCTCAGAAAACCTGTGCGAAAGTATTGCTTCAGCTATCTGGTCTCCAACCCTGTAGAGGGGGTCGAGGGCGGCGTTCGGCTCCTGGAAGATCATGGAGATCTCCTTCCCCCTGATCTTCAGCAGCTCATTCTCCTTGAGCTCGATCACGTTTACCACGTCGCCTCGATCCCTTCTAAAATACACGGCTCCGCCCTCAACCCTGCCAGGAGGAGGAGTCAGGGCCATTATCGTGAAAGCGGTTACGGATTTGCCGCTTCCAGTCTCCCCGACGATTCCCAGGGTTTCGCCTTTCCTCAGCCTCAGGTTCGCCTTCTCGACGGCCTTCACTATCCCCTCGTAGGTGTAGAATCGGACGACCAGGTCCTTAACCCTTAGCTGCTCATTATCCTCAAAGATTGTTTCCATCAGCTCTTTTTCACCTCCTTCTGATCATCGGATCCAGTATATCTCTGAAAGCGTCTCCGAGGAGATTCCAGCCCATGACGAAGAGGAAGAGGAACAACCCTGGGATCGTGTAGACATACCAGTATGCGAAGGGATCTCCTGGCCTGCCCGTGATCCAGTTTCGGGAGAGAGCTATCAGCTGACCCCAGTCCGCGTATCCCTCGGGTGCGCCTAGACCTAGGAAGCTTAGAGCGGCTGCTATGAGAACGATCGCCCCTATGTCTAGTGAGGCTGCTATGAGAAGCGGGAAAATGGAGTTCGGTAAGACGTGTCTCACGATTATCCTTAGGTCTGAGCATCCTATCGCCTTAGCTGCCTCAACAAAGTCCTCTGAGGTGACTCTCAGGAACTCTCCTCGGATGAGCCTGGCGTAGGTGGGCCATCCAACCAAGACGAGCGCGAGGGTTATGCTGTCGAGCCCGGGGCCGAACGCGACCACGAGGGCCATGGCGAGAATTAGACCTGGAAACGCGAAGATCACGTCCGTGACCCTCATCAAGATCTCGTCTACGATTCCCTTATAGTATCCTGCGAGACTTCCGATGACTATTCCTATTATCGCGCTCACGGTTACCACGAGAACCCCTATCCTGTAAGCCGACCTGGTCCCCCAGATGACCCCATAGTAGATGTCGTATTGGCCCTCGGTCGTGCCGAAGGGATGCTCTGGGCTCGGAGGCTGAGGCTCTGGGAAATATCCCGATCTCGGGATAATGTATGGGTCTCTTCCTGGAGTTGGAGGAGCTAGGATAGGAGCGAGCAAGGCGATCAGGGTGAAGGCCAGGATTATCACTATTCCGAGAATCGATAGCGGGCTTTCCCTCATCCTAGCTAGGATGAACTTGAGCTCCCTTATCCTCGGACTTTCCTCAAGCTTCAACTTAGTTTTACTCACCCAAATCACCCCAACCTAATCCTAGGATCTATGTAAGCGTAGAGTATGTCAACTATCAGGTTGGCTATCACGAAGACCAGCCCAGCGAAGAGCGCGAATCCCAAGACCGCGGGTATGTCTAGCTGGGTTGCAGCGTTCGCGGCGAAGTATCCTACCCCCTTGAACTCGAAGACCGTCTCGGTTATGACCATACCCGAGAGGAGACCTGCGGTAAGTATTCCTGAGATCGTGATCACCGATATGAGGGCGTTCTTGGTCGCATGCTTATCGATCACCTCTTTGCTGGTCAACCCTCTCGCCCTGGCGGCTATGATGTAGGTTTTCCCGAGCTGCTCGAGCATGCTCGACCTCATTATCCTCATTATCAAGGCAACGTTTATCGTGACTATCGTCGTTACAGGTAGAACCAGATGCATCAAGGCATCTAGGAAGACCGCTGGATTCAAGTTCAGGATGGCATCAATCGTGTAGAGCCCTGTGTAAACCTTGAACTCCCCAGAAGCTATCATGGCTTCAGCCCACGGGCTAAGCCTCCCAGGCGGGAAGATCCCCAGCCCTCCATAGAAGACCGCGAGCAGGACTATGCCGAGCCAGAAAGATGGAAGAGACCAACCTATAATCGCCACGACTCTGGTAGCATGATCTATGGCCTTATCCTTGTTCACCGCTGAGAGCTTCCCGAGAAAAATTCCGAAGATGATGATCAGCGGGGCGGAGTATAACGCGAGCTCAGCCGTGGCCGGTAAATGCGTGACCAGGGCCTCTAAAACCGACATGTGCATGGACTGAGACCAGCCCAGGTTCCCTCTGAGAACCTGACTCATCCAGTTAAAGTATTGGATATAGAATGGCTGATCGAGTCCATATTTCCTTATTATCTCATTTATGTCGGCGGCCTGCCTCGGATCCCTGATGTAGAGTGAGGCGCGCTCGTATGGATCGAAGAGCTGGGTTACTCCGAATATCAGGAGCGTTACGCCTATTATTGTCGGGATAACGAGGAGGAGACGCCTTATGAGGTATGCCCGCATGCTCGTGGCCAAGCTATTTCAGGAGGCGGCTTTCCGCTCCCAACTAATTAACTTTATCCTCTTAGAAGTCTCAGAAAAATGGGAAGGAAGAAAAAGGCTCCGCTCTAGTAGCCTTTCGACAGGACGTAGAAGTAGACTCCAGGATATATCGGGTTATAGTACCAGCCCTTGACCCAGTCGCGTTCATAGTGGCGGGCTAGAGGCTGATCTATGATGAAGCTCGGCACATCCTCATAGTAGATCTTCTGAAGCTCCTTGTAGATCTCCACTCTCTTCGACTGATCGCTCTCGGTTATTCCCTTCTCGATCAGCTCGTCTACGGTCGGGTTCGAGTACTTCTGGAAGGCGGAGAACGTTCCAGAGGAGTGCATGAACGGGTAGACGAAGTTATGCGGGTCAGGATAGTCCGCGATCCACCCTATGATGAATATCGGCAGCTGGCCCTTGACCATCGCCTTGAGGTATGTAGGCCACTCGACCGCTCTTACCTCGACCTTGAACTTCGGGTTTATCTTCTCGATGTTCTCTTTCAGGATCTCGGCGGCAGTCTTCCTCTGGACGTTGCCAGTATTGTAGAGGATGATTATCTTGAATCCCTTCTCCCAGACCTCTCCGTTCAAAGCCTTCTTGAAGTATTCTTCAGCCTTCTTCAAGTCGTGGGTGTACTTCGGCTGATCTGGGTTGAATCCTGGAAGGCCCTTGGGTATAGGTCCTGGGATGTGCTCAGCTTCTCCGAGCCATGCCTCCTTGATGTATGTCTCGTAGTCGAAGGCGTATGCGAAGGCTTTCCTCAGGTTTACGTCCTTGAAGAAGTCTGGTGGAATACCGTTTCCATCAAGCTTGCCGCTTCCGATGTATGGGCTCTTCGGATCCACCTCGAATGTGAAGAATATGGCGTCGACCTGCAGGGTCGGCAGATCCTTGACCACTCTTACTCCCTCAGCGCCCTCGATCTCCTTCATGTGCTGCCTCGGGACGTAGATTATGTCCGCGTCTCCCTTCAGGAACATGAGCTTTCTAGTCGACCACTCGTCAACCCTCTTGATCACAGCTCTCTTGATCTTAGCTGGCCCAAGGAAGTAGTTGTCGAACCTTATCAGCGAAACCTCTTTGCCATGCTCCCACTTCTCAAGCATGAAGGGCCCTGATCCGCAGTCAACTTCCTGAAGCTCTGGAACTTCTGGGTTATGGTAGTCTACCCAGTTGTCCCAGGTTCCAGGCCACGCCCCATTCTTGACCGCGCACTCCTTGTCAACTATGCTCGACCAAGTTTGGCTTAGTATCTGGAAGAACACCGTGGTCGGGAACGGCTTCGCAAGGTGGAACACCACGTTATCGCCCTCGACCTCGATAGCCTTGTCTATCATTTCTGCTATCTTAGCAGCTTGACTCGGATCTGAGATATCTCCCAGCTCCTCCAGGGCGTCGACTCCGAGCAAAGGCTCGAGAAGCATCCACGTTGGGCCGCCGTCCCTCTCTTGGACGATCGCTCTTTCGAAGGAGTATTCGACGTCCTCAGGCGTTATCTCTCCTCCGTCGTGGGTCTTGATGCCCTTCTTTATCGGGAAGATTATCGTCATCCCGTTATCTTTTATCAGGCCGTTCTCAACTGATGGAATCTTTTCCGCGATCATCGGAACGAATTTATCGACCTTTGGACCGTCGAAGAAGATCAAGGTGTCGTAGATGTTGAAGATCACCTCCCCGCTCGCCGTGTCATATGCCCACGCTGGATCCAGGGTCTCAGGCTCACCTATCGTGGCGACGATCATCGTGTCTGGGTTCTTTATCTGAGACCTTGGGAGCACGGTGAAATAGTATGTGCCAGCACCGATGGCGATTACGGCGATCACAACGATTATAGCAATCAACGCGAGCTTACTTACCCCATGACGATATTTTCCATGCATCAGAATCCTCTCTTCTTAACACTTGCTTAAAAAGTTTTGTAATGAGCGAACTGCTTTCTTCCCATGATCAC
>CAYXHS010000006.1:0-11207 GCA_964465105.1 uncultured Nitrososphaeria archaeon | reverse complement strand
TTCAAATAGGAGCGGTTTGAAGTGCAATCAGTTTCGCGATGAGCAGGTCGAAAGCTTTAGACTTGATCAGAGCGCATCAGAGATATAGGTCCACAACCCTGAATATGATTCCCAGCGAGAACCTCCAGAGCCCTAACGTGCTGAAAGCCTTGGCGACGGATCTTGCTGGAAGATACTCCTATAGACCGAGATACTATGCTGGAACGAGGTATATCGACGAGATCTGGGAATACGCTGAGGACCTTGCCAAAAAGCTTTTCAAAGCCGATTACGTCTGCCTGGAGCCGCTTTCAGGCCATATCGCCGCCCTCCTGACCTACGTGGCCTTCGCCAAGCGCGGTAAGCTCGCCGTCTTAGCTCCAGACTGCGGAGGATACATGGGAAACGCTCCAGAGAAGCTTCCAGACATCATATCCGCTGAGGTGATCTACCTGCCCAGCATAAGAGAAGCTCTTCTACCCGATCCCGAGAAATCCATCGAGGTCATTAGGGCTGAGAGGCCTGACCTCGTGGTCTTAGGCGGAAGCTACATGCTCTTTCCTCATCCAGTTAAGGAGCTCGCGGAGGCTGTCCACGAGTATGGTGGGCTCCTGGCTTACGATGGGTCTCACGTCTTGGGCTTGATCGCTGGAGGGGTCTTCCAGGATCCGCTGAGAGAGGGGGCGGACATACTCTTCGCCTCAACCCATAAGACTTTTCCAGGCCCTCAGGGCGGAATGATCCTGACAAACAGCGAGGAGCTTTATCGAAAGCTCTTCGAGAACATCTTCCACAAGATAGCTGACAACATTCACTTCAACAAGATCGCGGCGCTCGCCGTATGCTTCGAGGAAATGTTGAGATATGGGAGGCGGTATGCCGAGAAGATACTTGAGAACGCTTATGAGCTCGCGAGAAGCCTGGACTCGCTGGGAGTTCCAGTCAAGGCGAAGGAATATGGTTTCACGAAATCTCATCAGACGATCTTGGATTTCTCGGATCATGAGGCCAAGATGGCCATAAGGGATAGGCTTGAAGAGTGCGGGATAATATCTGATGCGGATCTTAGGCTTGGAGTATCTGAGGTGACTAGGAGAGGGATGGGAAAGAGGGAGATGGCCAGGATAGCTAAGCTCGTTAAGCGGGCGCTGGATGAAAACGAGGATCCCAAGAAGGTAAGGAGAGATGTTCGAGAGCTTGTCAAGAGGTTTAGAAGGATAAGGTTCTGCTAGGCTGATCGGAGAAATATCCTGAGAAATACCATGGGAGCTGATCGGAGGCCGCCAATAGGATAGCATAAATAATTCGAGGTTAAGATAAGCTGTTAGCAGAGCTTCGAGGTGGAGTATGTGAGAGGGGATTTTAGAAGGAGGCTTGAGGAGGCTGAAAGCTTCGGAGAGATATTCAGGGTAGTCAAGAGCGCGGTTCAGGAGGTATTGAAGACGAGGAGGGCAGGGCTGGAGCTTATTCTCGCGGATCTGCCGAGCGGGATCGGGGCCGTGCATCAGCCAGGATCCAACGCGATAGTGATGAATAGGAGGTATCTTCAGATGCTCTTAAGATCCTCTAAGACTAGGGTCGAGATAAACTCGCATGTATTCTTCATTCTCCTTCACGAGTATCTTCACAGCCTGGGGGTTTTGGATGAGGATGAGACTAAGATCCTGTCTCTCAGGGTCATTAGGGAGACCTTGGGAGAAGATCATCCAGCCTACAGGATAGCTGTTAAGGATATCTCCGAGCTTCGCTCGCTTCTGGAGAAGGAGCAAGACCTAGGCTCAGATGAAAATGTGGAGATCGTCAAGGACTTCGACACCGACAACACCCAATACATCGCTTAAAGGCAACTCAGCTAAATGACCTTCTCAGCGGATTGGAGGTTCCCTTGAGGGGACCAGACATGCTTAGCAAGTTTCTGGGATGCATGCTTTCAGCCGCCCTGGGAGACGCCTTAGGAGCATCATTTCATCATCCGAGCGAGGGAGCGTTGAGTTATACGGATGACACGGCCATGATGATCGCCTTAGCTGAGGCAATTCTTGAATGCGAGGGAAAGCTTGACCCAAGGAGGCTCGCCTGGAGGTTCGTTGAAGCCTATGAGCGGGAGCCTTGGAGAGGATATGGTCCTGGGCCTCCTAGGATATTCAGGCTGATAAGACGCGGAGAGGGGCCGCTTGAGCTCGATAAGAGACTGTATCCAGGTGGATCCCTCGGGAACGGCGGGGCCATGAGAGTCGCTCCAGTAGGCCTCTTTTACTATGATGATCCTAATATGCTTAGAAAGGCTGTTGAGATCTCCTGCAAGCCCACCCACAATCATCCGCTAGGGATCGAGGGAGCTTTGATCGAGGCGGCTGCGGTGGCCATGGCGGTTGAGCTTGAGCCTGATAGCCGCGTGGATCCAAGCTATTTCATCGATAGGCTGTTATCCTTCGCGTCGAGCGAGGTGTATGAGCGGAAGCTTAAGCTCATCCCAGAGCTTTTAGAAGTGGATGCTTCTAGAAGACTTGTTGCGAAAAAGCTGGGCCGCAGCGTCGAGGCGTATAACTCCGTTCCAACCGCCATCTACTGCTATCTCAGACACCAGGATCCTCTGGCCTCGATAAGGTATGCGATAAGCTTGGGAGGCGATAGGGATACGATAGCTTGCATGACCGGGGCCATAGCGGGGGCTCATCGGGGAGTTGAGCCGATACCAGAAGATTATCTCAATAGGCTTGAGGGTCGGGAAAGGATCGGAGAGCTTGCTGAGAAGCTTTACAGGTTGAAGTCCTCGTTGAGAAGCTAGCTGCTTGAAAGGGGAATTTTGTGATGAAGAAGATATTTTTGCAGTCATACCTTAGATCACCTTGAGAGAGGAAGATCTTAAGCTCGCCTCAAGCCTTTAACTTGGAGGAGGCTGCCGAAGAATGACCCTGATCGCCCACATAGCTGACGTTCATCTCGGCTATTCGCAGTATGGGCTCAGCGAGCGGGAAGAAGACGTCTATGAAGTGTTCGAGGAAGCGGTTGAGCTTATCCGAAGGGAGCATGCGAGCATGCTGCTCATCGCTGGAGACCTCTTCGATTCCCCGAGACCTCCGATAAAAGCTCTGATGAAGGCCAGGGACCTGCTCTCCCAGCTCAAAGATCATGGAGTTGAGATCTACCACGTGATAGGAGATCATGAGATTCCCAGGAGGGTTGGAGATCTCCCGCCAACGGCCATCCTAGAAGGCGTCTCGAAGCATATAGGATTGAGAAACGTGGAGGCATTCAACGGGATAACGCTAACCGGATTGGATAGGGTTAAACCTAGCATGAGCGGCGAAGCTTTCGAGAAGCTCAAGCTGCTGGCTGAGGAGGCTGAAAGAAGAGGGGGCAAAAGGATACTGGTATCGCATATCCCGCTTCGAGGGCCGGAGAGTGGTCTTAGCAAGCTCCCTGGAGGATATGATTACTACGCGTTAGGACATGAGCATGATCGAAGGATATTCTCGGTTAAGGGGTCTGTCGCCGCCTACTCAGGCTCCATCGAGATATTCTCCGTCTCGGAGATCGAGGCTTGGGAGAAGGCTGGAAAAGGATTTCTCCTGGTAGATTTCTCAGGCTCAGAGCCCATAGTTCATGAGGTCAACCTAGATTCCATTAGACCTCAAAGATTTTTCACGGTGAGAGTTGAAGAGCTCCTAGGGGTTCTTGAAGAGGCGGCGGAATGGAGCTCGGCTCAGAGGAAGAAGCCCGTAGTTCATTTCAAGATTATGGGTAAGCCTGTAGATAGGATGATGGTTGCGAGGGAGATTCAGGAAAAGCTCTCGGGGAAAGTTCTCCATCACAGATATGAGGTTCTTGAAGAGGTTGAGGCTGTCGAGAGAATCGATGAAGCATCTAAGATAGACATGAGATCTATCCTCGCGGAGTACATGTCTTCGAGGGGATTTAGCGAGGCAGAGGTGGAGCTGGCACTCTCGATATATGAGGCATATGTGGCGAGAGGAGCTGAGGAAGTTGAGAGGCTCGTCTTGAGGAGAGCGGAGGAGCTTGAGAAGCCATGATGATCCAGAAGGTTAGGCTCATAAACTTCGTCTCTCATCGAGATACTAGCCTGGAGCTTCCGCACGGGCTCACAGCCATAATCGGGAGGAACGGAGCTGGAAAGACATCGATACTTGACGCGATCTCATACGCCCTCTTCAAGCAGCATAGCAGGGGTAAAGATGAGAACCTGATTAATCGCAGAGCCTCATCCGCTCAAGTCCAGCTTCAGTTCAGCTCAAACGGCAGAAACTATGAGATCACGTGGAGGATAGAGCGGGGCAGGAGAGCTCGAGCGATCCTGAAGGATGCCGAGAGCGGATCTCCGATCCTGATTGATGCTGGAGAGAGAACCGCGATACCTGAAATGGAAAAGATCCTAGGAATATCTCGTGAAGTTTTTCTTAATGCCGCCTACATTAGGCAGGGCGAGATAGCTAGGCTTCTCGAAGCTAGACCTGCTGAGAGAAAGGAGCTCATCTCAAAGCTTCTTGGAATAGATGCCCTAGAGAAGATTTGGGAGAGCTTAAGGACTCCAATTAGAGTTCTTGAGGAGAAGCTCGAAAGGCTTAGAGAAGAGGCTGGCAGGAGGCTGGAGCTAGAAGAGATGCTCAAGGACATCTCCTCGAGGCTGTCAGAATCAGAGAATCTGCTGGGAGAGAAGGAGGTTAAGCTTAGGAAGCTTGAAGAGAAACTGGAGGAGATTGAGGGGAAGCTTAGGAGACTTGAAGAGGAGAAGGCGAGAGCCGAGAGCTTGAGGGAGGCTGTTTCAAAGCTCGAGAAGCTGATCGACCGTAGACGGGAGGAGCTGAGCGGCGCTGAAAGGGAGCTTAAGCTTGTGGAGGAGGCTGAGAGAAAGGTCAGCGAATTGAGGGGAGTTGTGGAGGAGAGAAGTAGGCTGGAATCCGAGGTCGAGGAGCTTCGAGGAAGGATCTCAGAGATGAAGGTCGTGAAGGATAAGGAAAATGTGTTGAGAAGAAGGGCGGCCGAGATCTCCGAGGAGATCAACTCGCTTAAAGGCTTCATCAAGGACAGCTTGAAGGTCCTTGAAAAGTGCCTCCAACTTGAGCCGGTGAGCGAGGACGAGTTTTCCGAGAAGCTGTCAACGGCTATCGAGGAGCATAAGAGGATGAGAGACGAGTTTAGGGACAGGATTCGGAGGGTGGTCGAAGAGATTGGAAGCCTTCAAGGGAGAAGAAGAACCCTGTTGAATCATCTTGAGGAGCTTGAGGCTGGTGGAAGCCTATGTCCCCTCTGCAGGAGGCCGATGAGCAGCGAGCATCGGGAAAGGGTGCTGGAATCCATTAGGAGCGAGCTCGCGGAGATCGAGGAGAGGATCAAGGTTCTCGAGGTGGAGAGAGACGAGCTCGAGCTGGACTCTCAAAGGATAAGCTCCGTGCTTGAGAGGCTGGGCAAGCTCGACCCCGAGAGGTTTCAAGAGTCTCTTTCTAAGGTTAAGTCGCTTGAGTCTGAGCTTTCCAAGCTGAAGAGCGAGCTGAGCGAGATTCGAGGAGAGAGCCTGGATGAGCTCGAGAAGAGATTTGAGGAGAGGCTGTCAAGGCTGAAGGAAGTTGAGAGGAAGATCATCGAACTCGAGAAGGAGAAGGGGCTGATCGAGAAGCTGGGATCATCGGAGGCGATCAGGAGGAAGGTCGACAGGCTAACGTCAGAAATCTCCGAACTCGAGAACAAGAAGAAGTGGATGGAGGAGAGAATAAGCAAACTCGAATACGATCCAGAAGCATATAGAAGGCTGAGAGAGGAGGAGAATGGGATCATGAGAGAAGTCAGCGACCTAAAGGCTGAGGCGTCAGCACTATCCCAGAAAATAGAGGACTTAAGATCTGAGAAGAAAAGAATTCTAGACGAGCTCGCCGAAGTCGAGAAGGCCGAGAGAACTCTAAAGGCGCTCGAATCGTATGTCAAATCTCTCAAGAACATTAGGGAATGCTTCGGGAAGAACGGTGTCCAAAGGCATGCGAGGGCGCTTGCTAAGAAGAGCATCGAATACTATTCAAAGCGCTTCCTCCAGTTCTTCAGCCTGATCTACAGCGACCTAAAACTCGACGAAGACTATAACGTGTATCTCTACGGCCCGTTCGGGGAGCAGAGCATAGACTCGCTGAGCGGAGGAGAGAAAACGGCTGTAGCCTTATGCCTGAGGCTAGGGATCGCGGCGGCGCTCATCGGAGATCAGATCGGATGCATTCTGATGGATGAGCCGACAACGCATCTTGACCCTGAGAGGAGGAGGGAGCTCATAAGGCTTCTAATGAACTTCCGAGGTGAGAGAGGGCTTATACCTCAAGCGATAATCGTAACCCATGACCCCGAGGTGGAGCAGGCGGCGGATCAAGTCTATCATGTAACCCTTAAGGAAGGATATTCTCACGTGGAGAAAATCTGATTTCATCTCCGATAGCCTGTTTACGGCGAGCAGATTGTTGCTTGATAGACCTTGTATTTCAGGAAGTCTTTTCCAGCCCACCTTGAGTCTGGCGGGTTATCCGGATACCCTTCTGGGGGATATCGGGCGATGTAATGCTCCTTGGCCTTGCTGATGGGCTCCAAGACTAGATCATCCTCATCCATGATCCAGCCCCTATAGGCTATCTGAACGCAGCTTGATCCCTTATCCCTGAGGAGATAAAGCTCAGCTTCTATGGATTGCCAGGGGCCGAGCTTCTCGGCGAAGAGCTCAAGCATGCTGGAGTTTATCGGGCTTCCTATGCTACCATTCTCGCTCACGCCGATCACATCGGTGAACCCACGTAACCTGCAGCCCTTCACCTCTGCTCCCTTTAATGCTAAGAAAACACCAGCCGCGAAGTCACCTCTCATGCTGGGCTCGCTGCTATTGTTGCTCAGCTTGACGATGAGCTTGAAGCTTTCTGGAAGAGGCTTATCTAATGATGTATTATCATGTACAGCGGTAAGCTCGCCTTCATGTCCAAGGAAGAGCTCGACGACGGGTTTCGGATGAATCGAGTCAGGTCTAGGGGAGAACAATCCAAAACCCTCAAGCCCAACACGATACACCAGGAAACCAGCTAAAACAAGCGTAAGCAAGATCAGTAAAATGAAGCCAGCCCCCAGCCGCATCCCTAAGACAGCTAGAGCCTCACCCATATTAGATGTGTCGGCTATGGCGCGGGATTTGTTGTCATAATATATAAGATTTTCCTTAGGCTTGAACTAAATTGTAAAGATTTCTGGATTGTTTGCAAAAACGTTAATTAACCTCCCTGGCCCATTATTATGCATGAGCCTTGAGGATGTCGCTCTAAGGTTGGGCGTCTCCAAGGAGATGCTGCTCCTAATCGCGGTTGAGGCCGCGATAGTGGCCGCAGTAGCTCTAACCGGTGTTCCTGCAAAGAAGATAGGGAAGGTTCCGCTTTAGGCTAGGAGACGCCAGAAAGGCGATTACCCACATTCTTTTTCTGTATTATCTCAAGCAGGTTCTGAACACCTTTCTCGAATGGGTTTATCCAGGAGCCCTCCTTATAGAGCTGATATTGGATTGAGAACTTTCCGCTATACTCCATGTCCTGGAAGTTCAGCTCGCCCAGCTCTATCGATTCCGTTAGGAACTTAAGTGTCGTGTAGAAGCCTATAGATGGAGTCATCAGCATAGCAAGATACTCTCCCCTTTCGCTTCTCATCTCCGCATAGGTGAAGGGTATGCTGAGCAAAGTTTTCCTGACCTCGCTCTTGTAGTCTGCCTTGATGATCAGGGGGGAGGTGATGAGCTCTGGGTTCATAATGGGGAACCATATTATTGCGAACAGGTTTATCAGATTTCGGACGTGCTTGTAATGCTTGCTTATAGTCTGGCGGCTCAGCCTGAACTTCTCAACAAATCGATTATACTTGAGGGGTATCACCTGCTCCTGAAGCTCTGCAAGCATCATCAAATCGACCTTATCTATCTTCAGGCCTGGATCTGGATACTCGATCGTCTCCTGAACTTCGCGGCTTCTCATCCTGCTCACCCAGTCCTGAGACCAGACCCCTCTGGAGAAGTCGAAGAACTCGGTCATGAACGGTAGAAGCCTCATGTAAGCGAGTTTCCTCGCATCAACATCCTCTATCAGCCCGAGAAGCTCCATGGCTTGTAGAAACTCTAGGAAGCTTTTTTCATACCTTGGGGGTATCGCGAAGATCGCGAAGAACTTCTTCCCAGTCATCGAGTAAGTATAGTAGTCTAGATACATGGATTCTCCAAGCAGATCCAGTATCCTCGAGATATGGTGAGGTGGATAACTGCTCCTAAACTCCACCAGGTATCTTTGAAGCCCTAATGCGCCGTAGTTTATGGAGGCTCGGACGGAGAGTCCAAGCTTCGGCAGCTTCTTCAGCAGGATGTATCTGACCGTGGAGACTGGAACTCCTGTCGCCCTTGAGATGTCGGAGAAGCGGGGCCCTACATGCATTAACGCCTCAACGACTTTTCTTACTTCCTCCACCCCCGCTCCCCCTCCTAGGCTTACTAAGCTTAGGTCTTAGTTTAAGGGTTTGCTGTCTGCTCATCGGATCCCTGATCTCAGGAAGCCCTAAGGTTATCCGCTTTCCTCTATCGGTAGCTTCTTTAGAAGACTTAAGAGAATTCGTCTCGCCTCATCCCCTCCACTTATGAAGGCTCTCGCGAACTCATCTGGATTCCACCCAGTCAAAGCATATCCATCTATGATATGTTTGAAGATTAGCTTTAGGAACATGAAGCTTCCTTCAGCTCCGAGGATGGAAGCCAGCGCTCTGTGAAAGTCTTGAGGATTATCTAGTAGAAGCTCGTAGGGGTTGGCTCCTGAGAGCCTCTTCGAGAGCTGATACTCTAATACCATCAGCGAGCTTCTTCCCATAAATCTCTCGAAGACTTCCTTGAAGAAGCATGTATAAGCGATCATTCTCTTCTTATCCCCTCCGCGCATTTTTACGTCATAACTAGAGGGTCCGCTGGATATATATTTTTGCAAGAAATCGAGCCTAATTTTGCAAAAATGTAAGCGATAAGGCACGCCTTTGATACGGATTCCTTATATATCTTTCTCATTAAGCGAGCGATTGGCCACCATTAGCTCTTATAAGCCGGGGAAGCAAGCTCCGTGCAGGTAAAGGTCAGGTGGTGGATTGGGGGCACGGATGGCTGATGGTTAGGGTTTATCCCCCTAAGCCCATCTCATGCGGCATATTTCTCTCTTATAGGTGCAACTCGAGATGCAGGCATTGCATGTATGCTTGCTCTCCTAGCTGGAGTGGGGATTGGATCTCTGAAAGCGATTTGAGGAAGATTCTTTCTCAGCTTTCGGGTAAGATCGCTTCGGCTCCAGGAGGCCGATCAAGGGTTGGGATAAACTATGGCTTGCATTTTACTGGCGGCGAGCCTTTCTTGAACTATCGGCTTCTCTTGAGGGCTGTTGAGCTTGCTAAAGAGTATGATATGCCATCTGTCTTCGTCGAGACGAATTCCTTCTGGTGCGTTGACCGAGAGATCTCTGAGGAGAGGCTTAGGAGGCTCAGGGAGGCTGGGCTCGATGGGATCCTGATCAGCGTGAACCCGTTTCTGATCGAGTATACTCCCTTCGAGAGGATCGACTTGGCTGTGAGGTTAAGCAGGAAGATCTTCGGAGGGAACACGATGATCTATCAGCTTCAGTTTTATGATCAGTTTAGGGGGATCGGGCTTCGTGGGACCATGAGCTTTGAGAAATATCTCGAGACGTTCGGGGTCGAGGGTCTCAGGTGGGTTGAGCTCATACCCATGGGGAGAGCATGCTACATGCTTCGAGATCTTTTTCGGAAGTATCCTGCGAGGGTCTTCTTGGATGAGAATTGCAGGGCGAGCCTCCTGAGGGAATGGCATACCCACGTGGATAATTATGGAAATTACATCACGGGATATTGTGGAGGCATATCGCTTGGGGATGCCAGAAAGCTTGATGAGCTTCTCGAGGATGGTATAGACTTGGATGAGAGGCCGATCCTCAGGATGCTCATCATAGGATGCTTGGGAGACTTATATGACTTCGCGGTCAAGGAGTTTAACTACGTGGAGAGGAGCGATGGATACATATCGAGATGCGATCTGTGTCTGGACATCAGGAGGCATATTGCCCTTCAGACCAACGAGTTTCCAGAGCTTGCTCCGAGAGAGTTCTATACAAACCTGGAGTAAGGTGTTCACATGATCGGGGTCAGCTTCACCTGATAGTATCCTCTAGACGTATCGAGGCTCACGGAGTAGAATGGCGTCCTGGGCTTCATTCCGTAGAGGAGGAGGCATCCATGTCTTCTCGTGAGCTTGAAGTGTATCGTTGCCACCGATGCGAGCCTCTTGGTTAGCTCTGGGAATGCCACCTTGTCTATCCAAAGGCTTAAGGCGGAATTTCTCCTAGTCCAAGCGGAGACCCTCGAGAGGGCTTTGAGAGCCTCCCTTACCCCATAGTGGAACTCAAGCGGATCGAGGCTTAAAACGATGAGAGGCGGGGATCCAACCGTCTTTAAGAGGCTGTCGGCTGTTCCCTCAAGCTTCTCTATTAGGGAGCCTATGCCCTCATCTGGATCATAGGCAATTATATCGGGGTGCTCTCCATTAACTCCCTCCTTGAACAGGAAGCTTCTTGACAGGGCTCTCCATGCGTCCTCCGATATGGCGTAGGTTTCATAGAAGCTCTTCAGATCCCTCACCGTGCTTCCCAATCCTGGAAAAGATATTATCGGCTTCCCCTTTAGGAGGAAGCTTGCAGAATGAGGCCAGGTTATTGTTCTATACTGCTCCCTAGTTACCCGAGGATCTATCTCGAGAAGTATCGAAGATCCCTTCGGATAGCCTCCAATATGCTCATCTAGGTCTGGTATTCCAGTCGAGTATCTGCCTGGAGGATCCTTTGGAGGCTCAGGCTTCTGAGGGCTTTCGAGCTTTGGTATCCTGAAGGGCGGGAAGACTTCGAATCCCTTTGCTAGGGTGAAGCATGCTCGATTATTCGGCACGGGAGCTCCTCTAAGCTTCTCTATCCTCATCCTTCTCAGAAACCTTCCATCCACCATGTCTTTCTCTAAGAAGATCACCGCTGAGGCCACGAACTCCTCGAAGCCGTAACCTATGCGCTCCTCTCCAGATGGAACCTCCTCTATCAGGATCGTCGTGCATCTCATCTCCTTCATTATCTTTGAGAAGAGGGTGTGGAGAAAGACTCTGAGCTCTCTGGGCTTTGAGA
>CAYXHS010000005.1:0-23371 GCA_964465105.1 uncultured Nitrososphaeria archaeon | reverse complement strand
ATCGAGACGTTCTAGACGACTTCATAATCCAGCTAGCTCACAAGTCCGAGAAGCACATATCGTCAGCCTTCCCGATCCTCGACGCCATGATCTATGGAAAGCATAGGCTCGCCGCAACCTTCAGGGAGGAAATCTCGCCGAGGGGAAGCACCTTCACGATAAGGAAGTTCAGGGAGAAGCCCTTCAGCATAACCGAGCTCATAGAAAACAATCTGCTGAGCCCCGAGATGGCCGCCTACTTCTGGATGCTGATAGAGCATAAGGCGAACATACTGGTCGCGGGAGCAACTGGAAGCGGGAAGACCACGATCCTAAACGCTCTCTCATGCTTCATAAAGCCGAGGATGAAGATCGTTACCTGCGAGGAGACGGCCGAGCTGAACATTCCGAGCGAGAACTGGGTTAGGTTCGTGACCAGGGAAAGCTACGGGCTCGGAACCCAGAAGACCGGGGAGATAACCCTCTATGATCTGGTCAGGACGAGCCTGAGATATAGGCCAGACTACCTGATAGTTGGAGAGGTCAGGGGAGAAGAGGCTTTCGTCCTCTTTCAGGCGATCGCGACAGGTCACGGCGGCCTCTCAACAATCCACGCGGAGAGCATAGAATCGGCTGTCAAGAGGCTTATAAGCCCCCCGATGAACATCCCGCCTAGCCACATCCCCCTCCTAGACGCGGTGGCCCTCGTTGAGCGAGTGAGCCTCCCGAGACCCATAGACGGCAAGAGTTATGGGAGGAGGATCCGCTACATCTGGGAGGTCGTGGACTACGGTAGATATGTGACTATCGCCGAGTGGAATCCGGCCACAGACTCCTTCAGGATAGATCTCTCCAATAGCGTCGTCCTGGACAAGATAGCCGCAAGGATCGCTAAGACGAAAGAGGAGGTCATAGCGGAGATCGAGAGGAGGGCTGCTCTCCTGAGAAGGCTCATCGAGAACAAGGTGATCGAGATAAGGGATATAGCGAGAGAGATATACTCATACTACTCGAACCCAGAGCAGGTATTGAGAAAATACGGAATCGAGGCTGAGGTCATCCAGGTGCCAGTAAGCGAGCCAGCTCCGATAAGTGAAAGCATGGAGGTCCGCGAATCTGAGCCCGTCAAAGCTGAAGCCCCCTCTACCTGGAGCGAGGAGGCAGATGAGGAGGATAAGGTGGCGGAAAACATACTGAATATTCTGAGAGAGCATGAAGGGACTTATCCGCTTTGGAGGATCTTCGTCGAGGCGCCCGTCTCGAAGATAACCGTGTTTAAGGCGCTGAAGAAGCTAAGGGAAAGCGGCAAGGTCGAGGTTTCCCGATCAATAATCAGGCTGAAAGAGAGCTGAAGTTCAGCCCTAATCATCCATTCCTTGACTCCTTCCTCTCAATCAAACCTAATAGGGAGTTTACGACGTTGAGCGCGCTTTCCCTATCAAGAGCCACCGTTGGATGAACTGGAACCTCAGGAGGAACCTTGAGAACCTCTCTTATGGTCTTCTCTGGAATCACGTTTCCTCCCTCAGCCTTGTTCGCGGAGATCACGTGAGGCGTGTTTGGGAACTTCTTCTTGAAGAACTCGTATATGTAAGCGGCATCTTCAAGGCTCTCCCTGTCCTGAGAGTCGACCATCAGTATGTAGCCGTCCATCCCAGCGGCCAAGATCCTCCACATGAAGAAGAACCTACGCTGACCAGGCGTCCCAAACAACCTGACGCGCTTCTCATCCAGCTCGAGAAGCCCGAAGTCCAAGGCAACGGTCGTGGTCGATTTGAGGGTTTCCACCAAGAGCCTCTTATCCGAGTCCAAGATCTTTCCGCATAAGGTCTTGATGAAGGTAGTCTTTCCAGCGTTAAACGGTCCGGTTACGAGTATCTTAAACGTCTTCATTTCTCGAGGAGAGGTATGTATCAAGAACCAGGTTTACGAATCCCAAATTCGGGTTAGGCTTCGTCAACGCGACGACATAGTAGCTCTTATAGCTCCTCAGGAGAAGGTAGCGGCCTTCCTTAAGCCGAATATCGATCCTATCAAACCCCCTTGAGTTCAGCAGCTCTAAGACCGATGAGGTAACGCCAGCTATAGATAACGTCGCGGCGGCAACGTAATCGGGCTCAAGGTCGATGTTCGCGCTATAAGCTATTGGAGACCCATCCTCCGACACGATTATTATGGCCTCGATCCACCCCCTACAACCTATCATAATGTCTTCCATTAGGGATCTAAGCTTCTGCTGAACGATGGTCATCCTTTCATCACCTCCTTCTCTCAATCAAGCTTTCAAGATATTTTTGCAAGACTTCCCGCGCATAGTCTGGGTTCATGTTCAGGGCTGCTCCGCCAGTCATCAGCCCATAGAGAGTCATGTCACCCACCTTTTCCAGCTCAACGATCATGCTCTTAACACCATTTTTAAGCATAACGGTCTCAGCTGAAAATCCCAGGCTTCTGAAGATATTGATCAGCTCAGCCATGGAGGCGGCCACCCTAGCCATATCTCTCTCAGCGATATTGTAAGATTCTATGGCCAAGCCTTGGTGATCGAATATGAGAAGCGCGCTTGCACCAAGGATCATGGCAGCCTCAGCGAGCGAGTTAACCCTTCTTATCAACGGCCTCCTAAGAGCTGAACTTTCTTCAGCCGCTTGATCAGAGAAGCCTTCAGCTCTATTTTCGCTTATGATTTCTTGAGAGGTTCTTTTTAAGCCCTTGAGCGCTATGATGAATGCGATGGCCGCTAAGCCGAAAGATATGCTCGCTATGGTGAGAATGAGAAAGTAATCCATCCCACAATCCTATTGCTCCAGGCATCGAATATATCTTCTTCTCTCCAAGAAAAGGTTAGGGCGCCTTCATAGTAGCTAATGCCTCGATCTCCTTTTTTCTGGATAGCTTACCCTTCAGGCAGCCTGGATCAGCGGCCAGATAGTCTCCGAAGTATGCGTAGGCTCTCGCCCTGCATCCGCCGCAAATATACCTGAACTCGCAGCTTCCGCATGGCTGCTTTAGCAGGTCTTTATCCTTGAGATCGTTTATCAGCTTGTTCTTCTCCCAGATCTCCTTAAGCTTATCCTTTCTCAGGTTCCCCACTGGTATTGGAAGGAAGACGCATGGAGTAACGGTTCCATCGGGTTGAATTGCCATGTATATTCTCCCAGCGCCACATCCCCCGATGAACTCCGCAACAGCTCTTAGGGTCTTGCTCTTAGGGATCGTGAAATGAGTTGGGAGGACATCTTCTCCGCCGCTCATCTGCCATGATACTCTAGCGAGCTGAGGTGCGGTAGATACTACTTGAACCTTCGAGCTAATTGACTCCTTGTATATTTCCTTGAGCACCTCCTCTCTTTCCTCGGGAGACAGGTCGAGCTCGCGGATCTCCTTCCCTCTTCCAGTCGGAATGAAGTTGAAGAAGACTAGCCTCGTCACCCCGAGCTCCTCGCTGAGCCTTACCATGTCTTGGATCTCATCCATGTTCAGCCTCGTTATGGTGGTCGCTATGCCCGTCGAAACCTTTCCCTCTCCGAGCCTAACCACGTTCTTGATTCCTTTCACGGCCTTCTCCCAAGCCCCCTTAACGCCCCTGAACTCATCATGCTTCTTGGGATCGGCTGAGTCCAAGCTGACCTCAACGTATCTAAGCCCAGCTCGAATCGCCCGCTGGGTGAAATCCTCGTCAGCGAACCTGATCCCATTCGTCGCAACCGCCATATAGATTCCCCTCCTAGCTCCCTCCTCGACGATCCTGAGAAAGTCGGGATGAATCGTCGGTTCTCCTCCGCTCAACGCGATAACCGGTATCCCCATCTCATCGATCTGCTCGAGAACCATCAGCTTCTCATCCAGGGAAAGCTCTTCAGGGCCAGGGCTTGGGCCAGCGCTCTGATAACAGTGCTTGCACCTCAGGTTGCAGGCATCGGTGAAGTTCCAGACTATCAGGAAGGGCGCCGCGAGCTTTTGAGGAACCGTTACCCCGTATCTGAGCAGGCTTCTGAAGACCAGCTCAAGGCCCCTTCTTATTGCTGGATCCTTGATGCCTTCCTCGAACTCCTCTTTGCTCATGTGCATGAGCTTCATCGCCGTCTCAAACAATAGCTTGCAGAAGTAGTAGTCTAACATGCAGCCGAAGTTCACGTGACCTCCGCCCTCAGCGAACATATATAAGACGTGTTCGAGCCTGCTCCTAAAGCCGCTTGGATCCCTTTCCAGAAGCCTCCTGAGGATCGCCTTTCCGAGCTTGCTTCCAAAGATCCTTCTAGCAATTTTCAGGCTATCCGCCTCTAGAGACAACTAGAGATCCCCCGCGCCTCAAGGATCAAAGCTGAGGGATAAGTCTTTACCCACTTAACCTAACATGCTTCTTGGGAAACAGGTTAAGCTATTTTGAGCCGCTCCCATATACCTTTGATCGATGGCTGAGGCCTTTGCTCGTGAGGCGAGGCTATACGAGCGGGTCGGAGAGGGGGCTGTCAGATGCCTTATCTGCGAGCGTGGATGCGTCTTGGAAGACGGCGCGACGGGAATATGCAGGAATTACGTGAACGATGATGGAAAGCTTCTTCATCTCGGATACGGCTTGCTGAGCGCGGTTGAGAGCAGGCCGATAGAGGTCAAGCCCTTATTCCACTACTGGCCGAATAGCACGGCGCTGACCTTCTCAGGCTATGGATGCAACTTCTATTGTCCCTGGTGCCAAAACAGCCATCTCAGCTTCTCAAAGCCGCCTTTAAGAGCGAAGAGGGTCCCGCCGAAGGATCTCGTGGAGCAGGCGGTCAGGAGAGGAGATGAAGGGCTTTGCGCAAGCTTCAACGAGCCCGCGACCCTATTCGATTATCTCCTCGACCTCTTTGAGCTGGGTGGGAAGCGTGGACTATATGGCGTGCTGGTCACGAATGGGTATTTCACGGAAAGGGCTTTGAGGATGTTGCTGGAGGTGGGCGCGGATGGCTTCAGCATGGATATTAAAGGCTGTCCAGCCGCTCGGGGAGCCTTGACCTCGATAGATCACTTGAAGGTCTTCAGGAACGCGAGGCTCATCCTGGACATGGGAGGGCACGTGGAGATGGTTTACCTCGTCGTAACTGGATTCAACGACTCCAGCGAGTGCGCGGAATGGATATTCGAGAAGCATCTAGAATACTTGGGCGAAGCCGCCCCTATCCACATCAACAGGTATTATCCAGCCAACTTCTGGAACAAGCCGTCAACCCCGCTGGGCAAGCTCTTGAAGTTCAGGGACATGGCGCTGAGGATGGGCATAGAATACGTTTACGTCGGGAACGTCGGCATGCCTGAGCTTGAGGCGACCAAATGTCCCAGATGTGGGAAAATCTTGATCGAGCGAAGCGGCTACCGAGTAACCTACTTCAAACTCGATGGCGATCGATGTCCCAGATGCGGGTATAAGATCACCTTGAAGGGTAGGTATGTTGAGAAGCTTCACCTATGGTAGCTCGCACGTCAAGGAGGTTTGCCCCGTCTGCGTCGAGTTCAAGCCGCAGAAGATTATCGAGGCAGCGATCTCACCTCTCTCCATATCATTAGAAGTGTATGACTCTCCAGTATAGTCTCCTCTAGCGCTGATTATCCCTATGCGGTATTTGAGGTATCCTCCTGGCCTATCTTGATCATCTACGATATTTAGCGTGAATTCTGAAGGATAGTATTCTCCTGGTGCCAGCCTGCTGATCGTCATGCTATCTTGGATCACGTTATATGTGATGCCGTAGCTTTCATCGATGTATAGCCTCACCTCGACATCCCTCATCGGCTCAGATACGTTTCCAAGCGATACTCCGAAAGGTATCTTAACCGTCGCTAGGAGGATGTATGGCGGTAATGAGATTTTCTATGAGCCTCAGCCTGGCAATCTATCAGTAGGAAAGGGCTTTCCGAGTTTCATATGCTAAAACCGGTTTTTAAGCGGTGCATGGATGAAGTTTGAGGACTGTGGAAAATAGCTAGGGTCGAGATGATGTGGAGGGAGAGGTCTTGCCTAGAGATGGAATGTGGATAAGATTTTATACCGATCGGTGCAGCTTGTTATCGGATCATCAGGATATGGCTGGATGTCGTAAGCCTGTTTGCAGGAGGTGTGGTGTCAGCCCGATATTGAGTGCGGCGATAACCTCGGCGATAATATTGGCTGCAGGTCTCACGATATATTTCATCGTGATGGGCTTCTCTGGAACCTGGGCCTTGGGCTTTCAGCGCGAGGTCGATAGAAGCGTGGCGAAGTATCAGCTGGCTCTCTCAGTCGATTACATAGAGCTTCTACCGAACGGCAACGTGAGCGTTTGGGTGCGCAACTATGGGGAAGCCGCGGCCGTAATTCTAGATGCCTATGCCTATCTGCCAGAGGCGGCTCCCAGCATAGGCCATAGGATCACCATGAACTTCGAGGTTCCCGTGGGCGGCGTCAGGAACATAAACGTTACCTGTTATGGTTGCGGCGATGAGCTGGAGGGAGAAGATCTCGTGATAAGAATCTACGCTATTCCAGAGAGGCTATATGATCCAGAAAAGCCTGAAACCTATACACAGTTCGGGCAGTATTTCGCCTTCAGGATGAGGGTTTCGGAGACCTAGGGGCGGTGAGGAGACCTTTTATATGCGCTTTGATGGCTTATATATGACTGAATGCGCCGAGCTTCTAGAGCTGGAATAAGCGAGGTCGTGTCCACAGCAATACTCTTGGCTATAACGATCTCGCTCGGGATATTCGTCTGGGGTCTTTCCACGGGCTGGTCCTTCGTATCCTCGTTGGAGTATACTCAGGAGACCGATGAGGCGGTCGCACAGCTCCAATCCATGATAAACGTCGAGCTCTCCTACATGGAGCCTGGTAAATGCATACTCTACATAAGGAACATCGGGAAGACCGATGTCGAGATAACCAAGGTGGATATCCGCCCCGAGGGCGAGCAGACCTGGGACCACGTAACCTTCACGGATCTGAGGATAATCAGGGATACGGTGAGAAAGGTGGAGGTCGTCTCAAGCTACTGCAACCCGAGCTCTGGGAAAGCCGTCAAGCTCATAATACACTACACCGCCGAAAGGATCGCCGACAACCCAGGCAAATACCTCAGGCTCCCGCACCTCGTAGCCCCAGAAACCCTAAGCCTCAGCGGATACACGATCAGCGAATGGTGCCCAATAGGCACAATCCCAAGACTACTCTACCTCTCAAGCGGCAAGGAGGATTGGGATCTCGATGGAAGAAATGGGTTCATATTATTCTCGGGAATGTTGTCCTTTAATGCTAAAGCTGGTAGCGGAAGCGTCAGGCTAAGGCTAGGTAATGGCTCAACATTAACTGTGAACTTTGATAAGCAAACATTCATTTACATAAAATTTGATCATGATAGCCGTAGGTATCCCACAGATGGATTAGTTTCTGTGCTAAAATCTGAGAAGACGGTTAGTATAAGGGAAATGCACGTCAAGTACATATCGATCCAAAAAGCTGGCGAAACTGAACAGATAATCCATGATGCAATGATAGAATCTTTAAACGCTGAACTGAGAGACTGGGGGTCAACCGATCTGAACTTCAACTTCGAGTTTCACGGAGGATGGCTTGATGTGAATCAGCCGACTGACAGCAACTTGCCGAGCGGCGAGGATGGCTCATGGCACTTATACATAGTCTACGAAAAAGGCACCGACAAGGACATAGATTTCCATATGAGCTTCTCCTCCGGCGGGGTCACACTCGATTTTGGGATACAGCATGGTAGGGGGCTGCTGATAGGATGCGTCTAGCTGGGTCTCGTGTGGGCAGGCGGGGGATCTCCACGGTCTTAGGCGCCGTGATCTTGGCGGCGATAGTGTTCACCGTCCTCATCCCCCTTCTCTTCTTCATCCAGAACACCTCTCTCCTCTATTTTCTTCAGGTATCCGAGAGGAATAGGAGGGAGCTTGAGAGGATTCAGGAGGACTTGGAGGTTCACGCGACCGTCTACACGGGAAATATGAGGCCTTATCTGCTTATAGTCAATAGAGGTGTCTTGGCAGCCAACATAACCAGGGTCTACATGGCGGATAGCGAAGATAATCTATTCATAGAGGATGTCTCATATGCTGTCCCACCCGTTTCGCCGATAAAGCCCTTCCCGCTGTCCTTCTTCCCATCCCTAGCTTACTACAAGTCCTATGTCTTCCAGGTCGCGACCGAGCGGGGTAGAAGCTACTCGGCCGCCGAGAAGCCTCTCAGCCTAATGAACCCGCCATACACCCTCCAGGTGATGGTCTTGAACATGAAGTATGATCACGTTTACGAGATCGCGGTCTCGGCGAACGAGATGGCGGTAGGCGGATCGCTGGTCGAGCTCGGATGCATAGCCGGAGTGAGCTCATGTAAGCACTCAGCATCCCTAAACTACTATGCCTCGATCTGGAACGAGAACCAGACATTCTTCTTCAAGCTACTGCCTGGGAACTACAGCGTAACCGTCAGGGAGCTCGAATGGAATGGAGCTGAATGGCAGGAGGTAAACGAATACGGCCCCAGAAGCATACTGATCCTCGAAGACGCGGTAATGATCTTCAGGCTACCCTACAACGTGCCGAGACCCATAAGCAACATAGAAGAAGCCTTCACGATCTCGATAGACGCTCCCTCAGCCGCCTTCACGAAGAAGGACGGCGGCGAATACCAAACCGTAACCGTGAACATAGGAGTAAACATAGGGCTCATAGCAGCAGCAAACGAATCCCTAAGAGACTTGAAAATAAGATTAGAAGTGATTGATTACGAAAATCTCGAAGAATGCAACATATATCCGTGCAGCGGTGATGGATGCCGCTATGGCGAAATTGAGGTTGAGAAGCTGAGACCAGGTGACAACATGACTCTAAACTTCAGATTAGAATTGAACCCGACAGATGATCTGGGTGGAGGGTATGTAATTCTACAAGCAAGCTTGATGGAAGGAGCAAGAGGGGAACTGAGCGGGGAAACTTATGGATCAGTATATTCTGATGAAGCTGTTGTTTCGCTTTGCAAATTTGCAGACTTATACTACATAAAATGCTTGGGAGACGATTGTGATTGTCCTAGTGAATGTACTTGGTTCCCTCTTCTCAAGCTATGCGTATGCGAGACTGACGTATTCCCGAGGTGCGATATACCGTAGAGTTGATCTCAGAATTACATCATTCTCCCAGCGAAGTAGTCTTTTTCCTATAGGTTTATGAGTTGGTTGGGTTAGCTTTTGGAGGATCGCTGATGCCTAAGGTGAAGTTCGAGAAGATCTCTCCAGCGGACTTCTTCTATCGAAACAGGGATATAGCGGGCTTCAGCAGCCCAGCCAGATCACTCTACATGAGCATAAGAGAACTCGTTGAGAACTCGTTGGATGCGGCTGAGGTCGGCAGGGTTCTCCCGAACATAATCGTTGAGCTGTCTTCTGAGGGCAACTCGGAGGAGGGGACGGACATCTATAAGCTCAGGGTCGAGGATAACGGTATAGGTGTCGCACCTGAGCACATACCCAAAGCCTTCGCAACCGTGTTCTATGGAAGCAAGTACGGCTATAAGCAGAGCAGGGGGACCTTCGGCCTCGGCGGAACCATGGCGCTTCTTTATGGTCAGATCACTACCAACAAGCCCGCGACCGTGATCTCCAGCCAGGGGGGCTCTGAGGCTCACAAGTTCATCCTGATGATAGACATCGTGAAGAACGAGCCCAAGATATTCAAGCACGAGGTCGTCGAGAACAAGAAGAAGTGGCATGGAACGATAATAGAGTTCTATCTCGAGGGAGACTACTCGAACAGCAAATCCAAGATAATACAATACTTCACCCACACGGCGATGGCGAACCCGCATGCATCCCTAATGTTCATAGACCCGAGGGGCAGGCTATACTACTACCCGAGGGTCGCGTATAAGGTTCCAGACCCACCTCAAGAATCTCTCCCGCATCCGGTCGGGGTCGACGTGGAGACGATGTCGAGGCTTCTAGCGACCACGAAGGAGAGAACCATGCTCGGATTCCTGATGAAAAACTTTCAGAAGGTTGGGGAGAAGACCGCCAGAGACGTTTTAAGCCTCGCCGAGATCCCAGAGTCCAAGAGCCCGAAGAAGCTCACCCATGGAGAGGTGACGAGGCTCGTAGAGGCGATAAAGAGATACGGCAGGTTCAGGTCCCCAGATCCTTCGAGCCTAAGCCCCATCGGAAGAGAGCTTCTTGAGACGGGAATCCGCGCCATGCTCAACCCAGAGTTCCTCTACGTCGTGGAGAGGCCGCCATCCTCCTACTCGGGATACCCATTCATAGTCGAGGTCGGGCTCGCCTACGGAGGAAGCATACCTCAATCCGACACGGTTCAGCTCTACAGGTTCGCGAACAAGATCCCACTCCTTTACGATGAGCGCGCCGACGTCGCATGGAAGGTGATATCCGAGCGGATCGACTGGTCAACCTACAAGGTCCACTTCCCAGCGCCGCTCGCCGTGATCACTCACATCTGCTCCCCCAAGATACCGTATAAGACGGTTGGAAAGGAGGCTGTGGCCGATAGGCCTGAGGTGGAGCGGGAGCTCGTGGCCGCCGTTAGGGAGGCTGCCCGCGCGCTCAGGCTGTATCTGGGCAGGGTTGAGAAGCGTGAGATAGCTAAGCGGAAGCTCGACATCTACGCGAGATATCTTCCCTTGATCGCCAAGTATTCGGCGGAGCTTGCGGAGAGGAAGAAGCCTCCTAAGATAGACAAGCTTCTGAAGGGTCTCGGGATAGATGACGAGATGGTGGAGAGGGCCAGGAAGAAGGCTATGGAAAGGCTTCAAGAGCTTTACGCGGAATAGAAGAACCTCTTCTAGACCTTTTCTAAGCCCATTTCACGCACTACTTTTAATAAGCTGCTTTGGCCAATCTAAATTATTGTTCAACGGCTGAGGTGCTGGCGATGAAGATAGTCTTAGCGTATAGCGGCGGCCTAGACACCACCGTGATATGTCGTTGGCTCAAGGAGAGATACCAAGCCGAGATAATAACCGTGACAGTCGATGTCGGTCAGCCGACGGACTTCCAGAAGATCGAGGAGAGAGCGTATGCCGCTGGATCGTCGAAGCACTACTACATCGATGCTAGGGATAGGTTCGTGAACGAGTTCATCTCGAGGGGAATAAAGTTCAACGGGCTCTACGAAGGAGAATACCCTCTCTCAACGGCTTTGAGCAGGTATCCGATAGCCGAAGAGCTTGCTCGGATCGCGCGGGAGGAGGGATGCGATGCCGTCGCTCACGGATGCACGGGGAAGGGTAATGACCAGCTCAGGATGGAGGCAGCCCTATCCTACTTTCTCCCAGACGACATCGAGATACTGGCGCCTGTCCGAGAGCTCAACTGGAGCAGAGACGAGGAGATAGAATATGCGCTTAAGCGCGGTCTCCCGATAGAGGTTAAGGAGAGCAGGTTCAGCATAGATGAAAACCTTTGGGGGAGGTCGATAAGCGGAGCTGAGCTTGAGGATCCTTGGGCCGAGCCGCCGTGGGAAGCCTTCAAGTGGGTGAAGCCTCCGAGCATGTGGCCTGAAAAGCCCGAGGAGCTGATAATCAAGTTCGAGTCAGGGGTTCCGACGGGCTTGGATGGAAAGAGGATGAGCTTGAGGGAGATCATCGAGGAGCTGAACATGAGGGTTGGAGGCCACGGCTATGGAATCATAGACCACATCGAAGACAGGGTCATAGGGCTCAAAAGCAGAGAAGTGTATGAGGCTCCAGCCGCGCTCACCCTGATCAAATCCCACATAGACCTAGAGAAGCTGATCCTCGTCGGGAGATGCATAAAGTTCAAAGCTTTCGTCGAGAGGGAGTGGGCCGACCTAGTCTACGCTGGGTTATGGCATCATCCTCTCCGCGAGGCGCTGGACAAGCTTGTCGATGAGCTCGAGAAGGATGTGAGCGGAGAGGTCAAGGTCATGTTGGAGAGAGGCTCTATGAGGATCGCTGGAAGACGCGCCGAGAAAAGCCTCTACATCAAGGAGCTGATAACCTATTCATCTGGAAGCCTCTTCGATCAAAAGGATAGCGACGGATTCTCGAAGATCTGGAGAACAGAGGTCATGCTCCAAAAATTCCTACGAGAACCTGGCAACAAGCCTACAAGCCGAGGCAAACATCAGAAGCTCTCTAAAACAAAATCATAGGTCATAGAGTTTAGGTGAAAAGTTCTCCGACAAAGCTATCGGGAAAGCTCCTCGATCGCAGCCGAGACTATGGACGCCGCCTTGATGAGGTCTCCGACCGCCATCTTCTCCAAGCTTGTGTGAGCGAGCTTCGAGTCCCCTGGGCCGAACGCCGCTATGCTTCGGGTCAGCGAGGCCAGAACGTTCATATCGCTCGTCCCAGTCTTCTTGACTATCCTAGGCTTCACCCCGCTTCTAAGGCATCCCCTGACCAAGGCTCTCACCGCTCTAACGCTCAGCTTCACCTCTACTGGAGGAGTCGCATCCACCATCCTCAATTCAACGCCATGCCTACCTGCAATCCCACGAACCTCATCTAAGATCGAGTTGACCTCGATCGGGCTTGGAAACCTTATGTTCACATAAGCCCTGGCCTCCTCTGGAAGCTTGCTCGGCCAGTCTCCTGCCCTCAACATGGTGATCGCGGAGGTCACCTCATCGTAGCTCGATCCCCGAAACCTCGATCTAACCTCGTTCACGAACCCGAGCATTCTATCCAACGCGGACTCTCCGACATACGGCGCGGAGCTATGGCCTCCCCTGGCCCTCGCATAAGCTTCCGCTGTTACGCTCCCCCTATACGCTACCGCTATCCCGAATCCCGTGGGCTCGCCGACTAAGATGTGATCCACCTTCAGCCCCTTCTCGACGAGATGCTTCGCTCCGAGCCCGTCAAGCTCCTCCCTCACCAGCCCCGCGACGATGACCTTCACTCCGCTGACCCGCTCAAAGGCTTGATGCGCTCCCAAGATATATGAGAGGAGAGGCCCCTTGGCGTCCACGGCGCCCCTCCCGTAAACGAGCTCTCCATCATAGCTTACCTTAAGCTTGCCTGGAACCGTGTCGAGATGGCTTGCGAGAAGAATAACGTCTCCCCTCCCATAGGATGCGAAGAAGTTTCCCACCTCATCGACGTAGCATTCCTCGAATCCCAGGCTTTCGCACAGGCTTTTCAAGGTCTTATGAAGCTTCGACTCGCTTCCTGGAGGAGTATACTCCTCTAGGAGCTTTATCAGCATCCTTGCGACTTGATCCTCATCCAGAGCGTTCATGCCTTTGATCACTTCCAGGAGAACCATCTAATTAATCAGCTTGATCCCGACTGTCTCCTCGCGGCGACCTCCTTCAAAACCTCATCGAGCTTAGCTCTGAGAAATTCCAAGTCCTCTCCCGAGATCATGTAGGGCGGTAGAAGCCTAATCACCGTCAAGCCTGCTCTAAGCGCGAGCACCCCCTTCTCCTGAAGGAGCTGAATCCCCGGAGCGGGATTCGTTCTGAGCTCAAGCCCAGCCATGAGCCCAACGCCCCTAACTCCTCTGACGATCCTAGGGTTTTCAGCGGCCAGCTCCTCGAGAATCTTTCGGAGAACTTCTCCAGCGGCCCTGGCCTTCTCAACGACCTGATCCTCGAGCAGGGTTCTTATCCCGCCCTTCAGAGCCGCAAGGGCAAGCGGGTTTCCGCCGTGGGTCGAGCCGTGCGCGCCGGCCTTCATGGCTTCTCCGAGCTCCTCCCTGAGCGCCGTCAAGCTTACTGGGAACCCTCCTCCAATACTCTTTCCAGCGACCAGTATATCCGGCTCTATCCCAGATCTTTGGTAAGCCCAGAGGATCCCAGTTCTCCCGAACCCGGATTGGATCTCATCGATTATCATCACCGCGCCCGTCTCATCGCATCTCTCTCTGATCGCCTTGAGGAACTCTGGAGATGCCTTGGAGAGCCCTCCTTCTCCCTGAACCGGCTCAACGATTACCCCTGCGGTCTCATCATCGATCGAGTGCTCGACCGACTCCACGTCGTCGTAGGGCAGGAACTCAACCTCCCATGGAAACGGGTCATAGTTCTGCCTGTATCTCGGGTTCCATGTCACGGCGAGGGCTCCCATCGTCCTTCCATGAAAGCCGTTGATGAATGAGATGAACTTGCTTCTCCCAGTCGTCCTCCTAGCGGTCTTGAGGGCAAGCTCAACCGCTTCGCTCCCAGAGTTAAGGAAGTAGATGTAAGTTAGATGGCCTGGGAGGATCTTCTCGACGAGCTTGAATGCCTCTTCCTTTATCTCCGTGTCGAAGATCGGGGAGGCGACCATAATCTTATCCAGCTGCCTCCGAATCTCCTCAACGACCCTCGGGTTTTTATGGCCTAGGAAGGCCACCCCATGCCCCGTATGGCAATCAAGATATCTTCTCCCATCCGCATCCCAGACATATTGCCCTTCTCCCCTAGCTATCTTCAGGCTTCTCGGAGCATAGAACCTCATCAGCTTAGGCATCTCAGCCACCTCTTCAAGGCTTTAACACGGTGATCGCAGCGGTAATTATGGTTATCTCCTGAAATGCTCAACCGTTTTCTCGACGATGAGCTTGGAGACATCAACTCCCGTTACCCTGGCGACGTTCTTGTATTGCGGGATCCCATTCACCTCCAAGACCATGTTCTTATCTCCCTCCTCTATCAAATCGACCCCGAGGACTCCTCCGCCCATCACGTCTCCAGCCCTCCTAACCAGCTCGATCTGCTCATCGGTGAGCTTCGCGGCCACAGCCCTCCCGCCTAGAGCCGTGTTCGTCTTCCATCTCTCGCTCACCCGATAGATCGCCGCTGGAACATCCCCCCAAACATAGCATGCCCTAATGTCTCTTCCAGGCTTCTCAACATATCTCTGCAGGTAGTGAACCTTGAAGTGAGGGCTCTGCATGTTCTCCCTGAACTCAAGTATCTCCTCCAAGCTCTCCCTATCCAAGGCCCTGGCGATCATCCTCCCCCAGCTCCCGTAGATCGGCTTCACGACGAGCGGGTAGCCAAGCTTCTCAGCCGCCTCGAAACAAGCTTCCCTGCTGAAAGCTATAGCCGTCTCGGGAACCGGTATTCCGCTTTCCGCAAGCTTTACCGTAGTGTATAGCTTGTCCTCACATCCAAGGATAACCTTCGCAGGGTTCACGACAGATATTCCCTGCTCCTCGAGGATCGTGGTCGAGGCGAGTGCCCGATAAAAGCTCACGCATCTCTGGAAGGCGAAGTCGAGCTCAAAGCTGTTACGCCTGCTTAGCCAGAAAGCGTTTCTCGTGACCTGTATAAGCTCAGGCTCATGCCCAAGCTCCCTGATCGCCCTGATCAGATCCTTCTCTTCCCACCTGATCAGATCATAGAGTATCCCGATTTTCAGAGCAGGCCACGCCCCCTTCCAAGGCTAGCCTCATTAAACCAGCTTTTATGAATATTCCTTCTCGCAGAGAATTCGGCGTTCAGCAGCTTCCAGAAGCCTATTAGGAGAGACCTATTCCGTGCATCTCGCCCGAGATTTAAATATTCCCGCTACCCAAATCATAGTAACCTCCCCCGAAATTCTCTTCAGGGGAGGCTTCCCTGGTAAGCCTGGGGGGTCCTCATGCTAACTCAGAAATTCCTCAAGGTATGGCTTGTCGGCGAGGCTGATGATCGGATAGTCGGGAAGCTGAAGGAGAAGCTTCGCGAAGCTCTCTCCAAGGGAGAGCGGAGAATAGCCTTCAGGTTTTACCTCGAGGACGCTAATAGCACAGCTCACCTCGAAGCCATGAGACCCGTCCTCCTAGAGAATACCGTGCTCAGCGTGGTGGTCGAGGAGAAGCCCATCTCAGAGCTCGAGAAGGATTTAGCGGGCTTAAGCGAAGAGGAGGAGGTTTTGCTGATCCTGAGCGGTCGGCCGAAGAATTTGCCTGAGCTTCCGAGAGACGGCCGCCTGAGGGTTGAGGAGGTGGGATGCGTTGGCTGAGGAGAGAGTCGAGATAATCTTGACGACCGACCGCAGCATGATGTCAAACCATCATGGAAAGGAGTTCCTAGGCTTCATGACGACCGGACCAGCGATTGGGCTGCCCGAGAAGCTTTGGATGTGGGTTGCCTGCCCGAAGATGAGGACGGATTCGGCTGGGAGACCCTGGCAGGCGCCCTATGCCCTGAGAAAGCTTGAGGCCCTCCTACAAGACAGGGGATACAATGCCGCGGTAATCGACCCAGACCACGTCGGCAGGTATCTCCAGAAGGCTAAGATCCTGATGCTCAGCCATCACGACTACTTCGCCCTCTGCCCCCCAAGCAGCGAGTGGTGGCTCGTAACAAAGAAAGAGCCCGTGAACGCTAAGAGCTTCAGAAGCTTCATGGAGAAGCTTAACATAGCCGAGGCGAAGAAGCGTGGGCTTAAGATCATCGCAGGTGGCCCCGCTGCCTGGCAGTGGCTTTACAGGCCCGACCTGATAATGCGGTGGGGGATCGATACGGTTGTTGATGGTGAGGGTGAGCGAATAGTCTTAGACCTGGTGGAGAAGGTTTACGCTGGAGACCCCCTCCCCAGATACGTCTTCGTCGGGCCGAGCGATGTGCCCACCATCGAGGAGATCCCCCCGATAAGGAAGGCGAGCATAAATGGGCTGGTCGAGATCATGCGCGGATGTCCTCGCGGATGCAAGTTCTGCTCGGTCACTCTCAGGCCTCTTCGCCACATTCCTCTTGAGATGATCGAGAAGGAGATCCTTGTTAACGTAAGGGCTGGAGTCAGGTCGGGGCTGCTTCACTCAGAGGATGTGCTTCTTTACGGAGCGAGAGGAATCAAGCTCAATCCAGATGCGGTGATAAAGCTTCATCAGGTCGCGAGAAAGCATCTTAAGAACATCGGGTGGAGCCATGCCAGCCTCGCCGCCGTGAAGAACGCTGAGGAGGAGCATAAGCTGATCTCAAGGGTGATGGAGATAGTTCGGGAGAACGGCGCCCAAGAGTATCTCGGGGTCGAGGTCGGGATCGAGACGGGGTCAGTTGAGCTCGCGAAGAAGATCATGCCCGCTAAATCTGCGCCATATCCACCCGAGAGGTGGCCTGACATCGTTGAGGATGCTTTCGCGATAATGCATGAGAACAACATCGTTCCAGCGGCAACCCTGATCCTAGGTCTTCCAGAGGAGACTCCAGAAGACGTTGTGAGAACCGCTGAGCTGCTTGACAGGCTTAAGCATTACAGGTCTCTGATTGTTCCGATGTTCTTCGTCCCGATGGGCGTGCTGAAGAACAGGGACTGGTTCACGGATGTGAAGGTCACGGATGAGCATATCGAGGTCATGCGGAAATGCCTCTGGCACTCGGTCAGATGGGCGGAAGAGATAATCGAGAGCTTCTACCTCAAGGAGCCTTATCATCGGCCCTTGAAGTGGCTTCTGAAGATGTTCTTGGGATACGTGAAGAGAAGAGCCAGGGAGGTTGAGAAAGAATTGGGATTGGCTCCCCTAGAGGTTGAGGCGCCTCAGATAGCGCGCTGATTTTCTCTTATTCTCCCCAGTCCTCAGAGACCTCTTCAGCCTGCTTCAGCCTCATCTCCCCATTCTCATCCACTTCAAGCTCAAGCTGAGCTCCGCATTCCTCATGCTCGAACAGTTCTCCTGGCAGGGCGTCATCAGGAACCTCTACATCTCCTCCACAGATCGGGCACTTGAGAACGGGCATCTTATCCTACACCTCTAGCCTCTCCTACGCCTTTGAGGAAAATAAAAGCATTTTCTAGAAGTAGCTCAAGCCTTGATCCTCGTCCCTAGGTCTTCTTCTAAGGCCGCAAGCGGGTTCTCGATTAATCCTGATGAGATTATCGCTTCTCCAACCCCGTTTCTCACGGCCTCGGAGCACATGAGCACCTTCCTGTTCATCCCAACCCCGAGCTTCGGCTTAACGCTCTCAACCTCATCGACCTTGATCTCCCTGAGAACCTCTCCGTCAACGATCACTCCCTCCACATCGGTTAAGATGAGAAGCTTCTCGGCCTTCAGGGCTTCAGCGATCTTGGCGGCAGCCTGATCCGCGTCAACGTTTAGAAGCTCATGATCATAGCTTAAGGCTATCGGGGAAACGACGACCAAGTAGCCCTCGCTGACTAGTCTCTCGATGAATCCCGTTTCTACTTCCCTTATCTTGCCCGTATAGCCTCCAGGAATCGCCCTCTTTCTCCCACGCTCATCCACGATTACTATCCGCTTCTTCCTCTCGGCCTTCAGCAATCCTCCATCCGCTCCGCAGACTCCTATCGCCTTGGCTCCATGGAGCTGAAGCCTCGCGACGATCTCCTTGTTCAGCTTGCCAGCCATCACCATGACGTATACATCAAGCTCCCTCTCATCCGTGTACCTGCTCCTGATCCCCTGAGGCGAGATCACGAACCTCGGCTCGATTCCCATGGCCTTCTCATATCTCGAGACGACATCTCCTCCGCCGTGAACGAATATCAGCTTCAACCCCCTTGAGAAGCCCTTGGCTAAGCTGCGCAAGATGTTGTCGAGGTTCTGCTCGAGAGCTCTTCCACCAGCCTTAACGACTATCATGGTTTCTCCCTCCATCTACGCGGGCTTAAGAGGCGGGATCATCAACCCTTCTCTCTCATCGAATCCCATCATGATGTTGAACGATTGAACCGCTTGACCCGCAGCGCCCTTCATGAGATTGTCTATCGCGGCCATGAACGCGGCTCTTCCAACCCTCTTCTCGTAAGCGAAACCCACATCCGCGAAGTTGCTTCCTATCACATACTTCGGGTCGGGATAGCCTACCGGAGGTCCTCGAATGATCCTTATGAAAGGCTCCTTCCCATAGCAGGATGCGAAAGCCCTTATAATCGTCCTCTCGTCGACGCCCTCATTCAGCCAAGTGTGAGCTGTCGCCAAGGCTCCTCTGATCGAGCTTATGGCATGAGGGACGAAGGCCATCTTCAAGCTTTTTCCAGCGAGTCTGGAGAGCTCCTGCTCCACCTCCGCGACATGCCTATGGCCCGCCGCCTCATAGGGCCTGATCACGTTCTCCCTTTCGGGGTGATGGCTTCCTGGCGTAGGCTTTCTTCCCGCCTCGCTGCTCCCAACCTTAACGTCGATCGCTACGTGATCCAGGTTTATCAGCTTCTCCTTGACCGCGGGTATTAGGGCGAGTATCGCGGCGGTGGAGTTGCATCCAGGCGAGGCGATGAGCTTTGCTCCAGCGATCTCTTCTCTATGTAGCTCGGGCATGCCGTAAACCGCTTTTTCTAGGAGATCTGGGTGCGGGTGCTGGAACCCATACCACCTGACGTAGTCTTCGGGGTTTTTCAGCCGATAGTCTGGCCCGAGATCAACGACCTTCAGCCCAGACTCCAACAGCTTGGGAACATAGTTTATCGAGGTTTTCGCTGGGAGGCTCAGGAAGGCCACGTCGGCCTCGAGTATCTTGTCGAGCTTCACTTCGATGAATCTCATGTTCTTGTAAAAGCCTCTGAGATGTGGGTGAACATGCGATATGGGCTTTCCAGCATATTCCCGAGAGGTCGCGGCCACAACCTCAACTTTTTCATGGAGAGCAAGAACCCTCATGAGCTCTCCGCCCGTGTATCCGCTCGCGCCGATTATCGCAACCCTAACCGCCATCTCGGAAACACCTTTGAGCGATCGTTAGGCTTGGAAGCCTCCGTTTATTAAAGCATTCAGCTTCTCAAGATCTTCTTGAGATATTCGACGAGCTTTCTGGGGACATTCTTCCTCGTGGCTTCCATGAAGCCCTTGAACTCGGGAACTCCGTTCACCTCGTTCACCAAGTATCTCCCATCCTCCTCGAAGAAGTCTATGGCCAAAAACTCTCCCCCGATCACCGATGAGACCTTGAGCGCGAGCTCCCTAAGCTCCTCATCGACCTCAGCTTCCTTGACCAAGCCTCCTCGAGCAACGTTACTTCTCCAATCCCCATTCGTCGCGATCCTCTGGACAGCTCCCAAAACCTCTTCTCCCAGAACCAGTATCCTAAGATCTCTACATCCTCCATTGACGTATCTTTGGATCAGGTGGGTTCTCAGCGCTTGGCTCTGATAGAGCTCCCGATGCTCGATAATGCTCTTAAAGGATTGGAGATCCTTGACGAGTGCGACGAGCCTCCCCCAGCTCCCGATCGGAGGCTTATCGATGATCGGAAACTCCATGAGCTCTCCAGCTTTCTCCGCGGCTTCCCCGTTAAGGGCGACAACGGTCTTCGGGAAGGAGATCCCAGCCTTCCAAAGCCTGCTCAGCGTCAAGATCTTGTCGCCAGCGATCAGGATCGCTTCAAGAGAGTTTATCGCCCTAGCTCCAGCGGACTCCCTTATCGAGGCGGAGTAGGCTGCTCGCTGCATCGAGATCGTTCTTATGAGCGAGATCTCAGCGGGCTTATCCCCCCATGAGAGCGGATGATACTTCACGTTGGTGAGCTGGAGATTCAGCCCAGCCCTCTTAAGTTCCTCCAGTATAAGCTTCTCCTCAAGCCTGGGAACGTCGAAGATCAATTCGACATCGGCCGCCATCCCAAAGACTCCGAGCAATATCCGCATTACCGATTATAAAACCTTTTCAAACAGAGCCTCTATGAGAAAGATCTTTCATGATGAGGCCGCAGAGCTAAAGGATTTTTCGGGATTATTAGGTGGGTCTGGGGGGAACGTTTATAGCTTGGCTCCTTTCTCTAGTCCTTGGAGGATTTAAGGTTGCCGATTAAGAGGAAGAATCGGGGCAGGAAGAAGGGCGATAAGGGCTCTGAGGGGATGGTCCAGTGCGATAACTGCGGAGCCTTTGTCCCTAGAAGCAAGATTACGAGGGTTACTCGCAGGGTTTCTCTGGTGAGCGGAGATCTGGCCAGAGAGCTTAAGAAGCAGGGGGTCTACATCGCTGAGAGCGTCATAACGAAGAATCTCTGCATATCCTGCGCGATCCATTATGGGGTTCTGAAGGTTAGAGCGAGGGAGTCGCGGAAGAAGCCTGTCACTATCTGAGGACGGGCTAAGGATATTTATCTGCGGATCGGGTAGGTTGTCCTGAGACTGGATGAGAGGAGCCTATGTTCTCGCTGCAGTCGCATTATCACTTTCGCTCATCTCCTTCTTCGGTATTCTGCTCGTATACCAGAACCTCTCTAGCTTGAGCCTAGCGGTTCAACAGCTTTCAGAGGCTCAGAAGAAGCTTGATGAGCTTCATGAGGCGGTGCTCAGGCTTCAGGAAGATCTTAAGGGGATCGAGGCGAACATCTCCCAGCATAGCCAGTCATTAGTCTCAGTTCAGCAGAACCTGACCGCCCCAGAGCTCGTCTATGAGAAGGTGAAGGACTCGATAGTTCTCATCAAGGCGACGGTGATCGTGAAGACGATATTCGGGAAGACCTATGGATCGAGCCAGGGATCAGGCTTCGTATACGATAAGATCGGGCACATCATAACGAACTACCACGTGATCGAGGGCGCGGTCGAGGTGGAGGTCTTCTTTCCAGATAGAAGCGCCTTCAGGGCGGAGATAATCGGATCAGATCCATACTCCGATCTGGCGGTCTTGAAGATAGATCCTGGAGACAAGGTTCTTCGGCCGCTGGCCTTAGGAAATTCCTCGAACTTACGCGTCGGGCAGCCCGTTCTAGCAATAGGGAACCCATTCGGATTCGCTGCGAGCCTGACCTCAGGGGTGATAAGCCAGCTCAACAGGTATCTGGTGGCTCCTGGGGGGAGGCTCATCCCGAACGTTATACAGTTTGATGCTGCGGTGAATCCTGGAAGCAGCGGAGGCCCGCTCCTAGACTACTCGGGGAGAGTCATAGGGGTTACGACGGCCATATATTCTCAGACGGGAGAGTTCACGGGGATAGGGTTCGCGATCCCATCTAACATAGTCATGAGAGTCGTGAAATCCTTGATCAAGACTGGGAAGTATCAGCATCCATGGATGGGCGTGGCTGGAGTCGACGTGAACACCGAGATAGCTAAGCTCATGAATCTCCCAGAAGCTCGAGGATTCCTCATAACCGCGGTCGAGGAAGGCAGCCCAGCGGACAAAGCTGGGCTTAGAGCTGGAACGACAATAGTCTCTCTTTCTGATGGGCGGAGGGTGAGAATCGGCGGAGACGTGATACTCGAGGTGGATGGGATAAAGATATTCGGGATAGCCGACCTCCTCGCATATCTGGAGGAGCATAAGAGGCCAGGAGACACGATAACCTTGACCGTTTACAGGGCTGGAGACCTCGTGAGCCTGAAGCTCACCCTAGGAGCCATACCGCCGTGATCACTCAAGGTAAACTATCTTGATCTCATCCTCGGTCACTATCGCTCCAGCAGGTCTTATCCCATAATATCTGCACGAGAAGATCGTCAGCAGCCTGTTGTCGAAGAGGTAGCCGTAGCCCTTGTCTTGCGGCTCATGAGATCTCATCATCAGGTCGAGGTGGTTTGAGCTCATGAACCTTTCGAAGGCGAGCTTTCCGAAGAGCATCGCTCCTCCTCCCCTCCAGCTCGGAACAAAATAATCTATATCCTCGCATGGATCGTTCCATACCAGCTGAAAGGCTTTAGGATGCCTCGGATTCACTTCCCCCTTGGGGAACTCTCTCACCTCATCAACCTTTTCGAGATTCTTCGCGATCCCTCCGTGAACGCAGAAGATTCTCCTCCAGATTAGCGCCGCGTAGGGCAGCTGAGAGAATAGCCTCGCGAAATCCTGATAGAGCTCGGGGCCATAGGCGGCTGCGACGACGCTGAGAAATCCATACCATCTGTTCATTTCAACGGACTCGTGGTTTCCTCTAAGCATGGTCAGCCTGTCCATCCAGCTCAGCTTCAGCTCGAGGAGGGTCGCGATGTTCTCGATCTGCCTCGGCCCCCGATCGACATAGTCTCCTAGGAAGATGAGGTTCAATCTTTCCCTCTCCGCGGTCCTCACAGCGTTCTCGGTGGTCTCGAGGTCTCCATGGGTGTCTCCCACCACCAGGAAGCCTTCACCCTCGAGCTCGATCAGCTGAGGCTCCTTCGAGAAGACCTGGTAGGCTGAGTCTATGAGGTCTGTAAGCCTGCTTCTCTCCATGGACACGTCTCCGCGAATAGCCTATTCTCCTTTCCATTAGAACGTTTAGGCTGATAAAATATTGAAGGGGGCGGGATAACGCTCGAAAGGCCTACTCGCTCGGCTCAACCCTCCGATAGACGTCCTCTGAGAGTTTTCTTCCAGTTCTCCGCTCCCACTCCTCGATGGGCACCCCATATTGTTTCTGGATCTTGTCTCTGTAGATCTCTGGGATGACGTTGAAGGCGCAGAAGGGTATTATCCTTCCATCTGGGACGAGGTAGTGGATGCAGCATCTCCTAACCCTCTCCACGTCGTAGTTATACTTGTCCTGGAAGTGCATCATCCCAAGGAACAGGCTTCTTAGATGCCATTCTCCGACG
>CAYXHS010000004.1:16630-26502 GCA_964465105.1 uncultured Nitrososphaeria archaeon | reverse complement strand
CCTTCCTGTAATAGAACATGAAGGTATCTCCGTCTAAGGTCCATGAGTAGATCTTTCCGGCCCACATATTTCTGAATAGTCTGAAGCCTGGAAGCACATCTCCCCACCCTGGATCGGACTTTTGAATGAACTCATCCAGGGGTAGCAGATAGGGTTCGAAGTCGCCGATCCAGGCGGAGTTATACTGCACTAAGTCATAGTCTGCTGGCTTGGACTTTATCCCGAGAAGACCCTTTGAGTAGAGCTCTTCTGGAGGCGCCTCGACAACCTCCAGATCTATTCCAAGAATGTTCTTAATGTCCTCCTTATAGGCGTGCCATGGCCCCGCCTGGACACCCGTATGACATAAGACTGTAAGCTTAACACCCTCATAGGGCTTCGCACCTGGAGCTGCAACCGTTTTCGTTACGGTTACGGTCTTTGCTGGGGCTGTAACCGTGGTAGCTGCTCCTGGAGCTGATACGGTAGTCGTCACGGTTTTCTCGACGGTGGTGGCTGCCGCGGTTACGGTCTTAGTTACGGTTTCCTTGACGGTGGTCGGCGCAGCCGCGGCGCTTCCAGCATAGTATCCTCCAACTCCTGCAACCACACCCGCGACGATGGCGCTGATAGCAACCTTGCCTGCTGTTGAGATCGCTTTCCTTCGAGATAACTTCTTCCTTAATAGATCATCATTTTCTGATGCTTTTGTTTTCATACAGCCTGTAACAGGTGAGAGACCCATATAAATGTTTCGGAAAGAGTTGCATAAATTAAGCATATAAGCTTATTCAATACGCAGTTTAGTGAATAGTCATGAGGCCGGGTAGTCGATCTCCAGCTAAGATTGGTGTTATCTTCGCTACGCCTTTGGTTGGCGGTGGGATGATACTTTCTGAAAGCTTCAAGAAATTTTACGAAGAAAACGTTGAAGGTGTGAAGAAGATCTTAAAGGAAAGATTCCCTGAGATCGAGTTCATCTACGAGGAGGCTGGCACCGCATCAGATGCCCTTAATGCTCTGAAAAGGTTAAGAGATGTCGACGGATATCTGGTATTCGTCTTAAGACACCTTACAGGAGTTCTGAGACCCATCTTGAGAAGCGGGAAGCCCACCGTGATAATAGCGGAAACTTATACTGGCGCTGGAGAGCTCATGATGGAATATAAGCGGATCATCGACGAAGGGCTTAAAGCCTTAGGGAAATCCGTGAGGAATATCGTTAACCCCGACCTCATAACCAGATACGTTAAGCTGCTGAAGACCATTCATGATCTCAAAAATTCCAAACTTCTCGTCGTAACAGATCAGGTGGTATCTCAATACATGGACGCAGCGTTCCCGATGGCCGTCGGGATCTACAATACGGCTGCAGAGGTCAGGGCGATATTCGGCATAGAGATCATCACCATAACCTCCAACGAGTTTAATGAAAAATTCTATGATCAAGTTTCTGATGAAGAAGCCGAGAAGGTCGTTGATAAATGGTTTAAGGAGGCGAAGTCCGTCGTGGGACATGAGAAGAAAGACCTCATAGCTGACGCGAAGATGTATCTGGCGATGAAGAAAGCGGTCGAACACTATGAGGCTGACGGAATAGCTGTGGACTGCTGGACACTCTACTCCTCCAAGCTGATCAAAGCCTGGCCTTGCTTGGGCTTCATGGAGCTGTCAAAGGAGGGAATAGTATGCGGTTGCGAGGCGGATCTCACCTCAAGCGCCTTGATGATCTTGATGAAGCATTTGGCGGGGCTGCCAGGCTTCATCACCGACCCATCGATAGATGAGGAAAAAGGTGAGGTCATCTATTATCATTGCTTCTCCCCGATAAACATGCTTGGATTCAGCTCGAAAGAATATTCCCCCTACACGATCACCACCGCCCACTGGGGAGGTAAGAAGGGATCGATATACGTCGAGCTGCCCGTCGGCAGGAAGGTCACCTTAGTAGGCTTAAATACCATAGATAGATCGCTGGTTGTCCATGAGGCGGAGATAATTGGTAACGAGTATGATGAGAGGGAGTGTTCAACGAAGCCCGTTGGGAGAGCCTCAACGAAAGATCTTATGAGAAACTGGGAGTGGAAGGCTGGATGGCATAGGGTCATGTTCTATGGAGAATGGAGGGAGGCGCTGAAAGAGATTGGAGCTTTGCTGGGCCTAAAGGTCGTGGAAGAGGATAAGCCACTTGAGTGAAATATGCCATACGGCTCTAAGAGAGCCCTCAGTTCACAACCCTATTCTTCTACGCCGTCTCCCAGATATTTTGTCGAGTAGTAACCCCATTCCTTCTTTTTCCCGAAGCTTCTGACACCATGCTCGGTCACCTGCTTTCTCAGCCTCTCCGCATGCTCCGACGTTATCTCTCCCCTTCTCTCCAAGTAGCTTATCACCTCCAAGGCCTCCTCATCCGTGTCACATCTCCTGAGATAGTCTATCGGGGTCGGCATGGTCGGGCCCCTCGGCCTTGACGCCTCCTTCTCCGCCTCCGCCTCGTCAAGCCTGACAGCATCTATCGATATGCTCATCTTCTTTAGCTCCATCTCTCGATACAGGTTTGGGAAAAGCTTTCTGAAGGTCTTCCGATCTATCTCCATGTTCGAGCCTCCTCAGGTATGAAGAGCTTATCGGGCTCAGTCTCCAGCACCTTTTTCAGCTCCATTAGGTTTAAACCTTTTCTGACATCCCCATATATGTCGCATTTAGGTGGGCTCACATACCATTCATGCTCCTTTAGGATTATCTCCGCCTCGCGGCCAAGACCTGCTTTAATCCTTATCCTCCACAGGCTTCCGCACCTAAGGGGCTCAGGAACATCTATAGACGCGTCCTCCAGGATCTCATATCCCTCCTTGAGAAGCCTCTGCCTCACGGGCTCGGGATCCGCGAAGTCTAGTTCGATGTCTATGTCGCTGTCAGGCTTGATGACGCCTCTCCAGACGCTTCCAACGAGCTTCGGCCTGAAGTCGGATAAAGCGGTCATGATGCGGAAAGCCATCCTTCTCAGCTCTTTAAGCCTCTCCCAATACTCGTCTCCCTCCATGAGGAGAGCGTATTCCAAGAGCTTGATGGCCACTTCAAGGTTGCTTGGCATGACCTTATATCCCAGGCTTTGAGCCGCGAGCTTCTTCGCCTCGATATACTCCTTGCAGGATCCATGATAAAGTAGTTTCGCAGCCTCCAGGGCAACCGACTCCCTAGCTTGCTGGAGCCTCCGTCTTCGCTTGATCCGCCTCCACCTCCTCGATCGGAGGCTTCTCGCCGCTATATACCCAGTCTGGGATCTGGAGGACCTTGCTCTTTATTATTCCGACGTGCCTTAAGGCGGTTATCTTCTTGGCCTTCTGGTAGATGTCGGAGGCCGTCTTGCCCAATACCATTTCTTGGGATAGCTGGGAGAGAGCGAGCTCCTTGGCGGCTTCCTCGAGAACCTCCTTCATCACCTTCCTAATCGATTTCGCCTTCCAAGAATGGCTCCCGATCCTGTTGTAAGTGAAGGCAGTCGATTGAACTCTCAGATGGAAGCCGTCCTTCGTTACGAGGTTCGTTATCAGGTCTATCCTGCTCGTCCCCCTTCTCACGAGGCTTCTGACGAATTCCCGCCCATACTCGTGGCCATAGAAGACGGTTTCGGCGACCGAGTCCTTAACCCTGACGATCTTGAACTTGATCAGGAGATGCTGCTGGGAGAAGTCTCCCGTTAGGGTGTATAAGCTTACCCAAATGGTCCTCCCCAAAACCTGTTCGGGGCTGGAAGCCCAAGTCGTTCCAATCTCCTTATAGCCGAAGTATTCGGGCGAGTAAATCGTATAGATCGTCTTAGGAGGCTTTCTCTCAGCCCTAGGTCTTCTTGACATCTCGACCGTGGGAAAGGGTCGCATAATAAGAGGTTTTCGCGCTCAGAGTTTTATTGCATAAAACTTTAAAGCCAAGCTTCGACCTGCTGAAACTAAGAGAATGAGGTTTTCAGCTACCTGGAGCTTGCTTCTCCTGATCTTGGTTTTCAGCGCGTTCAGCCAAGCTTTTGCTCAAGGAACCGAGAAGATTCTGGTCGTGGTTACCGCTCCGCCGCTAGGGAGCGTGGTCGAGAAAGTGGGAGGAGATCTAGTCGAGGTGAGGAGCATCCTCCCGCCGGGGGCGGAGCCGCATAGCTATGAGCCTGGGATACAGGAGATAATCTCATCGATTCGGGATGCCTCCCTGATAGTGATGACTGGGCCGCATCACCTGCCAGTCGAGGAGAAGATTCAAAGGCTCAGCGAGGAGGGATTGATCAAGATCCCGATCCTGGACTACAGGGATTATGAGGAGACGGGGCTCATGGTTTTGAGCATACCTCAGACCGGCATCCCCAATCCTCATGGATACATTTACTCGATAAGAGGATTGAAGGCGATCGCGAAGGCTTGCGTCAGCGAGCTTTCGAGGATTTATCCCGAGGGATCCAGCTACTTTAACGAGAGGCTGAAGGCTTACCTTCAGAGGCTTAGTGAGCTTGAGAAGAAGCTCAGCGGCATGAACGTAAGAGATGTGAGGATCATCTTAGGCGGCCCGGTCCTTCAATACGTCGCTGAGGATCTCGGGCTGAAGGTTGAGAAGATCATTATGCATGGTCATGGGGCTGAGCCATCCTCCGAAGATGTGATAGAGGCCATAAAGCTCGCAAAGGGAAGCGGAAAATTCTACGTGCTCTTAAGCGACATCGAGCTCTCGGAAAGCTCCACGCTTCTAAGGGCTCTTCAAGAGAATAACGTCCCCTATATCATCGTTCCGCTAACAGAGCTTTCGGATCAGCCAGAGCTGGCTCCCGTGATAACGGCGACGCTTCTGAGGAGCGGCTTCCAGATGGTTGAGGGCGAGCGGCCTCCCAGCAGCATCTCGGAGATACTCTTTCTGCCATCGCTTCTAGCAAATCTGGTTTTAGGCTTCTTCTTGATCCTGCTCATCCTGAAGGTGAGAAGGTATGGCTGATGTTGAGCTGAGAAATGTATCATATAGCTTCGGGAGGAAGCTAGCATTAGAGGATGTGTCCTTTGAGCTTGAGTCCCCATTCTTCTGCGCGGTGATGGGGCCGAACGGGGCTGGCAAGACTACCCTGCTTAAGATAATGCTTGGGCTGCTCAAGCCTCAGAGGGGGGCTGTGAAGATCTACGGATATGACGTTTTGAGAGAGGTGGGGGCGGCTCGAAGGCTAATCGGCTACGTCCCTCAGATAGTGAACATAGATCCTCATATCCCCATGACGGTTGAGGAGGTCGTCGCGATGGGAGCTCTCTCGAGAGATATTCCTCCGAGGTTCATGATCAAGAGGGTGAGAAGAAAGATTGAGGAGCTTCTGGATCTAGTCGGGATAGAGGATCATTCCGCCCTCTTCTCCGAGCTGAGCGGAGGCCAGAGGCAGAGAGCCTTGATAGCAAGAGCTTTGATAAGTGATCCCAAGCTTCTGCTCCTCGACGAGCCTTATTCCATGCTCGACTTCGATATGAAGTGCGAGATCTCGGAGCTTCTCTATAAGCTGCATAAGGAGAGAGGGATAGATATCTTCCTGGTGGCTCATGAGCTAAGCCCGTGCATCCACCTAGAGCCCCTCGTAATCCTGCTGAATAAGCGGGTTTACGCGGTTGGGAGAGCTGGAGAAGTCTTGACGATCGAGAACCTTCGCGAGGCTTATCCAGGGTTGACCGAGGTTCCAGCGGGATTCATCCTCGGGGAGGATCATGGATGATGGGGGCGGGATCATGATAGATCTCATAGCGCTCATCTACCTGTCGGCGGTCGCTAACGGCCTACTCGTAGGAGCCATAAGCCTGCCGCTCATACTCTCTAGGAGCACGCTCTTCGCCTTGACCATGACCCACTCGGTTCTAGGAGGCGCGATCCTAGGAGTATACTTGAACGAGGTATTCGGGCTGAGCATACCCGTTCCAGCGGTCGCGTTTCTAGTTGCCTTAGCTTTGGCGATCCTGGTCGCCGAGCTATCGGAGAGGATGTTCTCGGAGGATGTGGCGATAGCCCTCGTGGTCGCGATAGCCACCACAATCACGGTTATCTTCAGCTATCTCATGATCCAGGTCTCCTCGACAGGGGTTTCTCAGGCTTGGCTTTACGTGGCTGGAACCTCGGCGATAACTACTATCGGGGACCTTCAGAAGATCCTCTCAGCCTTGGTTGTCGTGGCCCCCTTAATGCACCTGATCACTAGGGAGATCAAGTACATCGCGTTTGATAAGGATGGGGCTGTGGCCATGGGCTTGAACGTCAGAGCATACAGGTACCTGTTCTTCGGCTTAGGAGCTTTGGCGACCTCGATCCTCGCCTCGAGTATAGGGATACTCGCTACGCACATCCTTCTAGCGGTTCCAGGAGCTCTCACCGTTAGGCTGGCTCGAAGAAGGCTTTACCTGATATCATACTTGTCAGCGGTAGGCTTGGCTCTGGGAGGATATCTTCTCGCCCAAGTCTTGAGCATCCCCCCAAGCGGCGGAATAGGGATACTTTCAGCTGTAGCGATCATTGGGATGGTGGTGAAGCGTGAGCGGTGAAGCTTCTCAGCTAAGCCAGAGGAGGATAGAGTATCTAATCTCGATTTTCAGGCACTCTAAGAAGAGAGGCTATGCGAGGCAATATGAGCTCATAAGGGATCTAGGGATATCGAAGCCGACGGCCTCGCTTATGGTCAGGAAGCTTAGAGATGAGGGCTTCCTCGAGATACGGGGCGGAAAGGTGATGCTCAATCAGAAGGGTGAGAAGGCGATTCAAGAGATCTTGTGGAAGCATGGAGTTGTCGAGAGCGCGCTGGTTAAGCTGGGACTTTCCCGAGAGAGGGCATGCGAGGTAGCTTGGAAAATAATCCAAGAGCTTTCAAATGAGACGGTTATGCGGATCTGGGAAAAGCTTGGGCTACCTGACCGATGTCCATGCGGATATCTTTTCCCCAAGCTTGGGGAGAACGTGGATGTGATGAGCTATGAGGCGTGCTTAACCTTTAGGAGAAGACGGGCGCTCGACCGCCTTCGCCGCCTTTAACACCAGTATGGTTGAGGAGATTATGTCGTCAAGCGTTGCTAGGAGAGACATGATAGGCCTCTTGGACCTCACCTTGAAGATCAAGGTGGAGCCATCTCTTCTCACGGTTATGTGGAGACCGCTTGGAAGAGGCTCGTTATCAGGTTGAAGAGCCTTCATGACAAGCTCCGCCATGAGCTCGCTTTCAAACCTCATTCTCAGCTCAGCCTCGCTCTCAACGGGTTGACCTCCAAGGCTCATAGCCCAGATCCTCTCAGCTTGGGAAGTTCCTCCTCAATGATCCTGTCGAGCTCGAGCAGGAAGAGAGCCTTCTTGGTCTTCGGGATGTTCGCGCCAGCCGCTATGTCGTGGCCCCCTCCTTTTCCTCCTACTAGTTGAGCGACCTTGGCGAGAAGCTTTCCCAAGCTTAACCCCTTCTCGACGAGCTTCCTCGAGGCTCTGGCGGAGACCTTTATCGAATCCTCTGATTGAGCTAAAGCTACTAGAATCCTGTCTTCTCCCTGCAGCCCCATGGAGGATAGCATGGATGCGACCGAGCTTATCAGCCTGTCGTCCACGACGTTCCCGCCATCTATGACGAGCAAGTTCTTCAGCTCTTGCCTGTTCTCCTCCCTCATGGCGTACTCGATCGACTCGGCCATCTTCCTCCTATACTCCTCGAGAACCCTCTGAGCCTCCTCTAGTAAAGCTCCCCTACCTCCCATGGCTATAGCGATCCCAAGCCACTCGTTTCCAGTCTTCCCGCATGCGTTCAGAAGCGATGCGAACTCCCTGGCATCTCGCAGATATGTCCAAGGCTCCTCCTTAGTCAGCTCATAGACCTTTCCAACGAGCTCCTTGACTATGCTGGGGGGCAGGCCGAGAGATGCGAGATGCTTCAGTATCCCGTTGTATAGCTGCCTTTTCTCGTCTTCCGAGAGATCCGTTAAGACCCTCCACCGATCATCCTCCTTGACCTTTATTCCTATGCTTGTCAGGAGGCTGTATGCGTTCGCCTCGTTTCCCGAGATCCCGACTATGAAGGGGTTCATGGTGCTTGCTAAGGCCACGTGGATGGGCTTATAGCTTCTGCCGTAGAAGAGGAGATCATCCTCAACCTTAAGCAGGCCCTCATCGACCGCATCCCTCACTATGAGCTCATTAAGGCCATGAAGGCCCCGCTCATCAGATCTATCCTGAAGATCTCCAAGCGCTCCTATCACGGCGACTGGGGAAAGCAGGATGTTTTCCTCGTTAAGAGACTTTGCGACGAGATAAACCACTCCAGCTCCGCTTATCTCCTCAGCTCCATTTATCCCGTAATTGTGGGGGTTTAGCTGGATTATGTTTGATGAGGGCGAGCCTAGGGGCTCATGATGATCTAATATTAGAAGAGGCTTCTCCCCGAAGACCTGTGATAGCTCATCTAGGTAGCCGCTTCCCATGTCGGCGAAGATGGGAACGCATCTTTCAGGCAGGCTCCTTAACGCCTCTAAGGCTTCTTCGATTTCCCTCACAGCTCTGGTGAAGAATCTCGCACCTTCTCTCAGGAGCATAGCCGACGCTATCGCCCCCGCGGAGAGCCCATCAGCATCATTATGACATATGATCATGAATTGGCGATTCTCATCGATGAGAGATCTAAGCTTCTCAGCCACGTTCCTGGCTTCGGAGAGAAAGCCGTGCTCATCTCTAAACCTATCCAGAGCCATCGCCCAAGCTTAGAGAATAGAATCGAGCCTAAAATAGCTGATCCTGCGGGAAGGCTACCTGTATGCGTAGACGAGCTCAGGCTCCCAGTCCGGCGGAAGCTCTCCTATCCGCTTGTAATACTTGACGAGCCTATGGATCTTGGCTTCAACGAGCTGAAGCCTATGCCTATTATACTTGTCTCCTTTATGTTTGCTAAGGTGAACTCTCATTCTCCTGGCCCTCTTCAGGAGGTTGTCTAGGTCTTCAGGGACCTGCGGCAGCAGGTTATTCTCCTTTAGAATCTCTTTTATCGTCTTACCCGTTATCTGCCTTACAAGAGGTATTCCATGCTGATCTCTGAGCATCATCCCGATCATGCTCGGCGGATAGCCCTCCTTCGCATACTTGACCACCAGCGCCTCAACCTCTTCTGGGGTGATCTTAACCCAAGATGGAGGGGTCTTGCTTATAGGCCTCTTAGATCCAGACCTTCCACGTCTCCTAGCATGCATCCGAGCCATCGTCAGCCTGCACCTGAAAGCGGAACCCCTACTTAAAAACGTTAAGCCAAAAACCTTCTAGCCCTCTAGATCCTTGAAAACCAGAGAGATCAATCTTTAAAGGCGTTTTTGTTCCGTTTCCCATATAGATGGTTCGGTCGGTAATTCTCTGCGTCTCGCTGCATCATGGGAACACGCGTAAGGTCGCTGAAGCTATTTCAAGGATCTTGAAAGCTGAGATCCTCCGCCCAGAAGATGCTGACCCTAAGGAGCTTGTGGAAAGCTATGAGCTTATGGGCTTCGGCTCTGGAATATATTATGGGAAGCCTCATAGGTCGCTTCTAGAGTTCGCTGAGAGACTGCCTAAGAAGGTTGGAGCTGCCGCCTTCGTATTCTCCACGAGCGGGATACCTCGGATACCCATCTTCCACGACTATCATAAGCCCTTGGTCAAGATCCTAAGAGAGAAGGGATTCAGAATCCTAGGAGAATTCACTTGTAGAGGATTTAACACGCATGGAGTTTTGAGAAAGCTTGGAGGAATGAATAGGGGGAGACCCAGCTCATCGGATCTCGAGAAGGCTAGAAAATTCGCCGAGAGCCTCCTCGCCAAACTAAGGGCAGAAATCAGTTTAAATGAACCCTCTCAGATGAGTCTTTGATGCCCCCTCTCTGGATCGGGATAGATGACACGGA
>CAYXHS010000004.1:9662-16530 GCA_964465105.1 uncultured Nitrososphaeria archaeon | reverse complement strand
CCCTCTCAGATGAGTCTTTGATGCCCCCTCTCTGGATCGGGATAGATGACACGGACTCGAAGAAGGGCGGATGCACCACCTACGTTGCTGCGGTAGCGATGAGAAGGCTTGAAAGGATTGGCGCTAAGCCGCTGGGATATCCCAGGCTCATCAGGCTTAACCCCAACTGCCCATATAAGACCAGGGGGAATGCCGCGATAGCTTGGAGGGTTGAGGCGGATAGCTTGAAACAGGTTAAAGAGGTGGTGAAGGAGGTGGTTGAGGAACTTTCTGAGCTTGAGAGAGGGGCGGAGACTGGGATAGCGATTCTCCTCAAGGAGCCTGATGAAAGGCTTAGGAGGTTTTATTGGAGGGCTGTCCGCGAGCTGATTCCCCTAGAAGAAGCTTTTGAGCTAGCCGAAGAGGTTGGAGCTGAGCTGATATATTATGGAAGCGGGAGGGGGGTTGTCGGAGCCTTGGCCGCGATCGGCGCAGACCTAAGCATGGGCAAAACCTATGAGCTCATCGCCCATCGGACGAGAGATTATTGGGGGACCATTAGGAAAGTGGATCCCCGATCGGTTTATGAGATGGATGAGGCGACGAGGCCATACACCTTCGACAACATCGACCATGAAAGCGGCGAGATCAGGATAACCCCGCACACTCCCTGCCCAGTCCTCTTGGGGATCCGTGGAGTCGATCCTAAGATTTTGGAAAAGGCGTTTAGGATGCTGAGAATCTATGAGCCCGTCGAGTTCGTGACAATCTTCGAGACCAATCAGGGAACCGATGCCCATTATCAGAAGTTCGTGATACGCGATCTGAAGGATGGGGTCAGCGCGATCGTCGAGGGTATCGTGTCGGAGCCTCCGAGAACCGATATTGGAAGCCATGTATTCTTCAAGCTGAGAGATGGGACGGGGGAGATCTTTTGCGCCGCCTATGAGCCTACGAAGAGCTTCAGGAAAATAGTTCTGCAGCTTATTCCAGGAGATGAGATCATAGCCTTTGGAGCGGTCAAGCAGAAGCCTCAAGGTCTAACCCTGAACCTTGAAAAGATTTACGTGAGAAAGCTTGCCAGGAAGATCGTCAGAAGGCCGCCGACCTGCCCAAACTGCGGGAAAAGAATGAAGAGCTTAGGGAAAAGAAGAGGATATAGGTGCAAGAAATGTGGATTTAAGCTTGGGAAAGAAGCTGAGGAAGCTATAGAAGTTCAACGGCAGCTTCAGGAAGGATTCTACGAAGTCCCCTCCTCGGCTCGAAGGCATCTAACGAAGCCTCTGAGCATTGAACCCCTACTCTGAGATAACGAGCATCGTCAAGGTGCTCCTAACCTTATCCAGCCTCCGTTTGAGGGCGCCCCAGGGAGGGCTAGGGCGCTATCCTCCAGGAGATTATCTCCTTTAGCTCGTCCATCGTGCTTCCTTCAACCTTTGCCACGATGTCATATACTCCATAGACGGCGTAAGCCTCCTTCACGTTGGGGATCTTCTTCAGCTCTTTCAAGATCTCCTCCTCACAGCCTATCTCGGTGTTTATTAACACGAATGCTGTGGGCATGTAAGTATTCTTGCGAGCCCGGATAATAAGTTTTGTGAGACTGGGAAATGGTTTTTAGCGGTGAGTTGGGTTAATCTTACTTGGATGGAAGTCAGAGCGATCTACAGCTTCGCTTGCAGCAACTGCGGGGGAGAGATAACGGATGCTAGGCTGATGGAGGTTGGGGTGTGCGAGAAGTGCTTGGCGGGAAAGGCTAAAAACCTTCTCGAAGCCTCGAGGATTTTAAAATCCTTGGGGAAGCTTCAAAAGCTAAGAGAGTATCTTAGGATTCAGCTCGAGTATGAGGACTTCAGGAAGACTTTCGAGAAAGCCTTGGGATTTGAGCCCTGGGCCCTTCAAGAGGTTTGGGCCAAGAGAATTCTCTCAGGGGATAACTTTGCGATAGTTGCTCCAACGGGCGTCGGCAAGACCGTTCTGGGGCTCATAATGGCCCTGCATCTCTACAAGAAGGGCAAGAGATGTTATCTGATCACCCCCAGCAGCATCCTAGCTCAGCAGCTGTACGAGAAGGCTCTGGACTACGCGAAAAGACTCGGGATCAGAAGCCTTGAGGACATCATGGTCTATCATGCGGGGTTGCCGAAAGCTGAGAGGGAGAAGACCCTAAGCAGGATTGCAGATGAGGCTGGAAGGATGCTGCTGATAACGACTGATAGGTTTCTGGTGGATCATGGAGACCTGCTGATGGAGGCAGATCCCTTCGACTACGTCTTCGTCGATGATGTTGACTCGTTCCTCAAGTCTCCCAAGAACATAGATAAGGCGATCGGCCTTTTAGGGCTGAGACCAGAAGCAGTAGATCTGGCCTTAAAGCTGATAGAGGTCAGGATCAAGCTTGCGAGGGCTTCCTCGAAGGATCTCGCCGAGGAATATGAGAAGCTCGCTGAGAGCGTTGAAAGGGAGAAGAGGAGGCGGAAGGGAATATTGGTGGTTGCTGGCGCGACGATCAGGGGGAGGAAGACTAGGCGGATGATGATCTTCGAGGAGCTTCTCGACTTCGAGGTGGGAAGGTTCCAAGAGTTCGTGAGGAACGTTGAGGATCTATATCTTCGGGCTGAGGGAGATCCCATTCAGGAAGCGGTCAAGCTGATAAAGAGGCATGGAGGAGGATGCCTAGTATTCACTCCTCACGCTCTTGGAAGATCTTACGCCGAGCAGGTGGCTAAACGGCTTGAGGAAGAAGGGCTGAGGGTATACGTCTATCGGAAGATGGAGACAGATATCCTGCAACGCTTCTCGGAGGGAGAGATAGACGTCATGGTGGGGCTTGCAGCTTCCAGAAGCCCGCTGACCCGCGGAATAGACCTCCCAGCGAGGATAAGATACGCAATATTCGTTGGGGTTCCTAGAAGGGAGATCGAGATAGAGAAGGAGGAGTATAATCCGACAAAGCTTCTCATCCTGCTCACGAACATCCTCCCAATCCTAGATGAGAGGACTAGAAGAAGATCTGAGGCGATTATAGCTAGGCTCAGGAAGATAATCCCGCTCAGCAGGGAGCTCATCGAGAAAATAAGGAAAGCGTCATCTGAGGGCATAAAGCTTGAAGGCTTCGAGGGCTATGCTCAGGAGACCATTCTCGCCGCAAGGAAGTTCGTCGAGGAAGCTCTTGACCAGAAGCTTCTCGAGCAGGTGGAGGCCAGGCTCGACATAACCTTGAAGCCCAGCGAGAAAGGATTTACCCTCATCATGCCAGATGCCACCGGATATATTCAGGCTTCAGGCAGAACTTCAAGGCTATATCCTTATGGAATCACTAAGGGAATGAGCATAGTCATCGTTGATGATGAGAAAGCTTTCAAAGGACTTCTCTCAAGACTCAAGGCACAATTAGAGGAGCTGGACTTCGAGCCCTACGACCCGAAGAACGCTGAGCTGATATTCAGGCAGATAGATGAAGAGAGGAAGCTGATCAAAGAGATCCAGGCTGGAAAAGTTGAGCTAAGGATAAAGGACCTAGTGAGGGCGGCGCTGATGCTCGTCGAGTCTCCGACCAAGGCGAAGACGATAGCACATCTCTTTGGAAGACCTTTCAGGAGGAGAGTTGGGCCGCTCACGGTTTACGAGGCGGCGATAGGCGGGGTGATAGTCGGCGTCACGGCCACTCAAGGCCACCTAACAGATCTGATTACGGGAGACGAGAGAGGGATTTACGGGGTTGAGCGCCTCAATGGGAGATTCGTCCCCATATATGGCGTGATTAAGAGATGTTATAACTGCGGAGAGCAGTGGGCTGATGGGGCCCCGTGTCCTTCATGTGGGTCAGACGACGTATTTGACAAAATCGAGATAGTCGAGGCGATCAGAAGGCTCGCTCAGCAATACAACGAGGTCTACATAGCCACTGACCCTGACGCGGAGGGAGAGAAGATAGCCTATGACCTGGAGCACCTGATCAAGCCGTTCAACCAGAACGTATACAGGCTCGAGTTCCATGAGGTAACCAGAAGAGCTCTTCGAGAAGCCTTACAGAACAAAAGAGGCGTCGACGTTCATCTCGTTGAGGCTCAGCTCCTGAGGAGGATCGAGGATAGGTGGATAGGCTTCGAGCTGAGCAGGAAGCTTTGGGAGAGATTTGGAAGCAGATGGCTTTCAGCTGGAAGAGTTCAGACACCCGTCTTGGGCTGGATAGTCAAGGCGACGAACGATTACAGGAAGAAGCGGAATCTGATTCGCCTTGAACTCGATGAGGGATTCTTTGTGGAGCTGCTAGAGCCCAACAACCTCGACGAGATCTTGAAGGCTTGGGAGGAGAAGAAGCTCAAAGCCGTGGTGAAGGATCTGAGGGAGGAGGAGAGGGTTATGAATCCTCCGCCGCCATACACTACGGACTCCATGCTGAGAGACGCTTTCATGTATCTCAGGCTCACCGCCGCCGAGGCCATGAAGATCGCTCAAGACCTTTTCGAGGCAGGTCTCATAACCTATCATAGGACCGACGCGACTACCGTCTCCCAGGTGGGAATCGGGATAGCGAAGGAGTATCTAAGCCAAGTCTCTCCAGAGCAGTTCACCCCGCGGACCTATAGGATGGAGGGCGCGCATGAGTGCATCAGGCCCGTTAAGCCCCTCGATGTCGAGAAGCTCAGATACTACATCAGGATAGGGCTCCTAACAATACCTGCTAGAAGGCTAACCGAAGCTCACTTCAGGCTATACGATCTCATCTTCAGGAGGTTCATCGCAAGCCAGTCCAAGCCCGCTAGAATATTGACTCAGAGGTTCATGGTGGAAGTCATGGGGAATGAAATAGAGGTTTCAAGGGATGTCGAGGTAAAAGAGAAGGGCTTCCTAGAATTCTTCCCGACACTCAGGATCACGAGCAGGATAAGGGAAGGAGAATACGAGGTCCAAAACCTCGAGTCGCGGAAGATTCCATCGGCATGGCTTCTAACCGAGGGTGACGCCGTCGCCCTCATGAAGGAGCGAGGAATAGGGAGGCCGAGCACCTACAGCAAGATCATCGAGACCCTGCTCGAGCGGGGATACGTTATCGAGAGGGCGGGGAGACTCATCGCGACCAAGAAGGGGATCACCATTTACCAGTATCTCACCGAGAGGTTCAGGAACTATGTCTCAGAGGAGCTCACCAGAAAGCTTGAGGAAGACATGGATAGGGTGGAGAGCGGCCGAGCCGACTATCAGGAGATCTTGAGAAGGCTATATGAGGAGGTTATGGAGATAAGGGAGGCACCAGCGGCGATCAGGTGAGCTAGCCTAGGGTGAGATTAGAATGAGTTACAAGCTTCTGGGAGAAGGCGTGATGATTCTCGAGAAGAGCCTTTACGCGCTCAGGGAGGTCGAGGCGATAATATTCGACTGCGATGGAACGATAATAGACCATACCGAATCATATCATCTCGCCGACAAGGTTACCACCTGCATAATCCTCGATAGACTGTATGGCCTGAGAGCTCTTCTCGGTAAGGATGTTGATGAAGCTCTGAACAAGCTGAGCATGCTCGGAGGATTCAACAACGATTGGCATAAGACCTCACTAGTGATCCAAGCGATCCTCCTGCGTGCCGAAGATCAGGTCAAGAGGCTTAGAGAAGACCTCGGGCTCGTGAACGATGTCGAGAATTACGTCGAGAGGTGCTTGGTTGAGGAGAGCTCTCCTGAAGCCGTTAGAGCTGGGGTGAGGTGGCTGAGCGAGAAGGCTTCGGAAAATTATGGGAGATTCATGAAGCTGAGCGACTTCGAGGAGATAATAGACTCTGAGGCGGGGAAGATCGGAAGGGATCAGCTTATCAGAGATCTCAGGGAAGTTTTAGGTCCTTTGGAGAACTATGGATCGGGGCTGCTGACAACGCTTTACGATGAAATTTTCCTCGGGGAGAAAGGAGTTTCAGAGAAGTATGGAGTTCATCCAAAGTATGTTTCCTGGAAAGGGATGCTTGATCGTGAGAAGATTCTGATGAGCTTGGAGACCATCGAGGTTCTCAAGCGGCTCGCCCCTAGAGGGCTTGGGATAATAACTGGGAGGGGGAGATGGGAGACGGAGAGGGCCCTGGGTCAGCTCGCAGAGTATTTCGACCTCGAGTCAAGCCTGTTCTCAGCAGACCTTCCAAGAGAATTGGACAAACCTGAGCCGAGCACGCTTATCGAGTGCGCTAAAAGGCTGGAGGCCGAGAAGGTGGCATATGTGGGAGATGCCTATGAGGACCTTCTTCTCGTGAGGAAAGCTAGGGAGAGGGGGTTGGAGGCATTTTTCATCGGAGTTCTCACGAACCCCTACGCGCTTGACCTATTCGTGAAAGATCAAGCGGACGCATTAATAGATGACGTAAACCTTCTCCCAAAGGTATTCGAGAGAGGAGAGACCTTCTGGAGACCATATTAGATCTCCGGTGAAAGAGCTAAGCTATTAAGCATGTATGTGGACGGGTTAGCTGTATGAGCCGCGTCAAGCTCATCGACAGCATGAGAGACTTTCTGATGTACTGGAGAGACTACTCTGGGAGAAATGTCGAGGAGATGTTTGGCGGATGGCTCATGCGATACATCTCGAGCTATCCTGAGCTCCTGATCTCGGAAGTGGTCTATTGGGGGGATCTCGACTCCCTCAGGGCTAGAATGGTGGGGAACGTTCTCCCGAAGCTGGACGACCTAATCCACGATATAATTGAGGCGTGGATGACCTTCCTCCAGAACATCGACGAGGTATACTCCATGGCCTCGGAGAGGCTTGAGCTACCTCAGGCGCCGATAATAGCGATATACGTTGGATCGGGATGGAAGCCTAGATGGACTGCTTCAATCCTAGATAGGCCAGCGCTATTCTTCGACCTCGGAGGAATAGCTTCCCTCAAGTGGATGGATCAGC
>CAYXHS010000004.1:1777-9562 GCA_964465105.1 uncultured Nitrososphaeria archaeon | reverse complement strand
CCAGCGCTATTCTTCGACCTCGGAGGAATAGCTTCCCTCAAGTGGATGGATCAGCGGAACCTTAGGGGGCTGATAGCCTTTGGGCTGGGCCAGTTTCGACAAGCTTTGGCGAGGGGAGGGGCTGAGAGATATGCGGAGCTTGAGAGCAACCCATATTTCAGGCTCTACAGCCAAGGTCTTGCGCAGTTCGCGGAGATCTTGATCTTGGGGGCGGATTCGTGGCATGGAGCTGGTGGAAGAGAGTGGCTTAGAGAGTGTGAGGAGAGAGAAGACGAGCTTGCGAGAAAGTATCTTGAGGGGGCTGAAGCTGAGCAGATAGACTCGTTCTATGAGCCTTGGAAGAAGATCATGGGGCTTAGCCTTGTGGGAAGATATCTTGGGTATAGGCTGGTAAGCGAGCTTCATGAAAAGGGCTTGGATCTGAATGAGCTTATGAGGCTTCCAGAGGAGCATGTAATAAGCTTGTCAAAGGAGTTTTTAGAGAGGCTTAGCGGGAAATAGCATGCTTTTTCGACCCGAGCAGAGGAAATATATCATCTAGACCTGATCTTGAAACCCTTATATCAGACCAGGTAGTTTAGATCCTTAATGGAAGAGGTTCGGCTTAAACGTAAGGGCGAATTGTTTAAGGATGAGGAAGGAAACCTAGTCTTGATTAATGAGGCAAATGAGGCATACAAGGTTGATGAGGTTGTAGCATATATTTGGAGCATCTGCGATGGGAAGACCTTTGAAGAGGTTGTGATAGAATTTGCGGATCTGAGCGAGACAAGTGTAGATGAGATCAAGACACCTTTACTAGATCTCATAAACAGGCTTAAATCAGCCTCCCTAATCGAGTAAAGGGGAAACCTTCAAGGAAAACGTCTTCATCGCTATAAACAAGCTTCACCTATATTTCTGCGATGTTCGACACCCTGATAATAAACTTCCTGAAATCTGTAGTATCTCTCCTGATAGTGGTAGACCCTTTCGGAAACATACCGATCTTCTTAGGCATTACCAGCGAGCTCTCCTCAAGCCAGAGGAGAAGAGCGTTTAACATCGCCGTCCTAACTGGGTTCACCCTTTTGATCGCGTTTGCAGCCCTCGGAGACTGGGTGCTCAGGATCTTCGACATAGAGCTCTACAGCTTCAGGATAGCTGGAGGAGCACTCCTACTCTTCATAGCCCTTGAGCTCCTCGTGAAGACAAGCTATGAGGCGAGGGCATACAATCCCGAGCAAGCTGGAGCGGTTCCCTTGGGAGTTCCGCTTCTTGTTGGCCCTGGAGCGATAACGACCGTGATAATCATCTTGAAGACATTCGGCATAATCGTTGCAGTCTCATCGGTCATAGTCGTCGCCGCATCCACCTGGATAATATTGAGGTTTGCCTCCCCGATCCATGAAGCTCTCGGAGAGGTGGGGGCGACCGTGATCTCGAAGGTCATGGCCATGCTCTTGGCCGCGATAGCCGTTCAATACATTTTGGAAGGTGTGAGAGAGTATCTGGAGAAGATTCATTAACCCATGAACTGCGGGAGATGATGAAGTGATTGAGGTTGGAGTACAGAATGCTTGGAAGGACGGGAGAGAAGCTGGCAGCGATAGGGCTTGGAACATGGAAGATCGGTGGGGGCATGACTCCAGATTACTCGATGGATAAGGAGGCGATCGAGGCCATCCGATACGCGGTCGAGCTTGGAATGACTCACATAGATACGGCGGAGATCTACGGCGGAGGGCACGCTGAGGAACTCGTTGGAGAAGCGGTAAAGACGTTCCCAAGAGAGGATATCTTCATAACCAGCAAGGTCTGGCACACAAACCTCAGATACGATGACGTTCTCAAAGCTTGCGAGAGAAGCTTGAAGAGGCTGCAAACAAGCTATATAGACCTCTACCTGATACACTGGCCTAATCCTAGCATACCGCTTTCAGAAACCATGAAGGCTCTTGAGAGGCTTTACAAGGATGGAAAGATAAGATACATAGGGGTCAGCAACTTCTCGGTAAGCCAGGTCGAGGAAGCAAGATCCTATCTCTCCCAAACGGATGTCGTCGCGAACCAGGTCGAATACAGCTTATACGATAGAAGCATCGAGAAAGATCTAATACCATACTGCCTTAAGACCGGAGTAACGGTTGTCGCTTACAGCCCGCTGGGCCAGGGGAGGCTCATCAGGGAACTCTCTATCGGCCGAAGCAAGAGGATAAAGATGCTGAGAGAGGTTGCTGAGAGCTACTCTAAGACCCCGATTCAAGTCGCCTTGAACTGGGTCATCTGGAAGGAGAACGTGGTAACGATCCCGAAGTCCATTAGAAAGGAGCATCTCGAGGAGAACGTCGGCGCGGCTGGATGGAAGCTCAGCGAAAGAGATTATAAGAGGCTGGCAGATGCATGGGGCTAGCGGAAGAAAGGATAAAATCAGTCAAGATTGCTCAGGAGGTTTCTGGATGAATGGTAAGGTTTTGCTGATCGCGGAGACCCTGATCTTCGCAGCGCTTTATTTCGTGCTCACCTTCATCCTTGCGCCGATAAGCTTTCTCCCCCTCCAAGTCAGGGTATCAGACTCCCTCATAATGCTCTCAGCGGTCCTAGGATTGCCAGTAGTCTACGGAGTCTTCCTAGGATGCATTCTCGCAAACCTCTTCCCCGTGGGCTATCCGCCGAACCCGGTTGACGTGGTCTTTGGAAGCCTCGCAAACCTGATCGCCTCCTATCTGGTGTACTTGACCTGTTATGGTAGGGCTAGTAGACGTAGGATATTGCTGGCGGGAATAATGTCCTCGATTATAGTCTCCCTGATAGTCGGCTCCTACCTCCCCTTCCTAATCATACCAAACGCCTCATGGCAAGAGGTAGTATGGATAGGATACCTAGGAGTCCTCCCAGGAGAGCTCATAGCCCAAGCCGGACTCGGATCCGCCCTCACCCTAACATTAACGAGAATACCAAGGCTCCAAAAACCTCCAAAAAGAAAATCCTGACGAAAAACATCAGCTTTGCCGGGTCTCATCACTCTGCCTAGCTTTCTCAGCAAAGCCGGGATTCATCATCTCCTTATTGTTCGGGTTTGTGGGCTCGATTTGTATCTTTTTGGATTGATGTTTTTAATTAGGTTCGCGCGGAGTTATGGGTTGAAATGAGGTTGGTGGTGGATGAGGAGGTTAGGGAGAGGTTTCCCGACTTGAATGTTCTCTTGACTGAGCTTAATGGTCTTAAAATTCTCCAGAGATCCGAGGAGCTTGAGAGGTTTAAGGAGGAAGTTTACGAGAGGATAAGGTCTAGATTCTCTTTGGATTCTCTGAAGGATGATCCGCTCATAAGGGCCTATAGAGACTTCTTCTGGAGGATCGGCATCGACCCGACGAAGATCAGACCTGCATCCGAAGCCTTGCTGAGAAGGATCCTAGGAGGGAAGAGGCTTCCGACCATAAACACGCTGGTCGATGCTTATAACCTGGCCTCCGCGGAGACCTGCATAGCCTTAGCCGCCTTTGATGCGGATAAGATAGAAGGAGATGAGCTTAGGATGAGGCTTGCTAGAAGCGGCGAGACCTTCCTCGGGATAGGGATGGAGAAGCCCAGGATCTTGAAGGGAGGGGAGATAGTCGTTTCAGATTCTAGGAGGCTGATAGCGATATACCCTTACAGGGATGCAGATTACAGTAAGGTCACGTTGGAAACTAAGCGGGTATACCTGATGACGTGTGGGGTGCCTGGGATAAGCTTGGAGACGCTCAAGGAAGCGGAAACGCTTGCAGTCCGATATATCCGAAGATTCTGCTCAGAGGAGCTTTAACTGAAGGCTTAAAGCTCGGTGGAGAGCTGGAGATCCGCTATGCTGAAGCTTTCGGGAAGGTTCCTGAGAGCATTCATAGCTCTCTCGCTTCTATCCCTCTTCGCGGACATAGTCTACGAGGGAGCGAGATCCATCGGAGGAGCATATCTCAACTTCCTAGCAGCTCCCGCGATCGCGGCTGGAATACTAGGCTTCGGAGAGCTCTTGAGTTATTTGATGAGACTCGTGGGCGGAGTCGTTGCTCACAAAGCCTCCTCTGGCAGAGCATATTGGGCTCTCATCTTCTTAGGCTATGGAGTAAATGTTTTCATCCCTATTCTGGCTTTAGCTGGAAGCTGGGAGGTCGCGCTTGCTCTCTTCTTCTTGGAGAGGCTTGGGAAAGGGATTCGAGCTCCTCCGAGAGATGTCATCTTGGCAGAGGTAACCGAGGGAGCGGGAAGAGGAAAGGGATTCGGGCTTCACGAATTGTTTGACCAGGTCGGCGCTATAACCGGCCCTCTGATCATATCTTTTGTGATATTCTTCCAAGGCTATCCCGCGGGATATACTACAGCGTTCTGGATCATGTGGATCCCGTTCATTCTGGCGATGATCATGCTCGTGATAGCCGCGAAAACATATCCTGAGCCGAAGGCCATAACCGTGATAAGGGAAAGAAAGAAGGTATCTGCGGAGACCAGGCTCAGTAGAAGATTCTGGATTTTCCTGGCTGGATCCATCATGACGGGGATAGGCTTCCTCTACTGGGGCGTGATAAGCTACCGCGTGCTTGACTTGGTGAGGGAAGGGCTTTTACTCGCTGGAGAGTCATCCTTGCCTTATCTGGCTGCCATGGCGGTCGACGCTGCGATAGCCTTCCCCATCGGGATGCTATATGATCGGATGGGGCTCAAATCGATAATGGTTGCTCCGATCTCCGCGCTCATGATCGCGCCCACGCTCTTCACGCTAACTGGGAGAATCGGGATTTATGTTTCCGCAGCCTTTTGGGGGCTTACGATGGGCGTATTCGAGACCATTATGAGGGCAGCAGTCGCCGACCTAGCCCCCGTGGAAGGCAGAAGCCTCGCCTACGGGATATACTACACTGGAATCGGCTTAAGCTGGGCAATAGGTGGAACCATTCTCGGCTACCTCTACCAGATCGGATCGATCGGTTGGATGATCGGGTTCTGCGCCGCAGCTGAGATCGCGGCGTTAATCGTCTTCGCCTTCCTCCCGAGGTCAGCAAAGCTTTAATCCTTCGCGGTGAAGCTACATGATGCTGAGATGTGAAGAACGTCGGAACTACTGACGCAGATGCGGATGATGAGCATCGATAGAGCATTCTTAAGGCAAAGGATTCTCGGAGGCGAAAGGCGATTGATAGGGAGCCTTGAGATAGAGGTTTTGGTCGAGGACACCGAGAACCCTGAGAAACCGATGCTTTGGACCGAGCACGGCCTCTCGATCCTAATAACCGCTGAGGTCGATGACAGAGAGGTGAGAATACTTTTCGATACCGGCGCGAGCGGAGGACCTCTCGTGCATAACGCCAGCCTAATGGAGGTCGATTTGAGGAAGGTCGATATCATGGTCTTGAGCCACGGCCACTACGACCACACGGGAGGCCTGGTCGCGGCGCTTAAGGAGATCAGGTCAAAGACGCCGATACCCATAATCCTTCATCCTGACGCCCTTGGAAGAAAGTTCGCGCTAAAACCGAAGATAAGGTATACTGGGATCCCCTGCAGCGAGCGCGAGGTAGAGGATCTTGGAGGCAGATTCCTAGCATCTAGGAAACCCGTTAAGCTGGCCGATGGAATCACCGCGACCGGGGAGATAGAAAGGGTTACAGGTTTCGAGAAGACCCCAGAAGATTACGTGATCTTGAGAGACGGAGAGCTCGTTCGAGACATCATGCTCGACGACCAAGCCCTCATAATGGAAAGCCGCAAAGGCCTGATAATCATAACGGGCTGCGCCCACGCGGGAATAATAAACACTGTCAAACATGCCCAGAAGATCATCAAAGAGGAAAAGGTTTACGCTCTGATCGGAGGATTCCACCTGATAAACGCAAGCGACGAAAGGCTGACAAAAACAATCGAGGAACTAAAAGAGATAAGCCCAGCAGTAATCGCTCCATGCCACTGCACGGGAGAAAAAGCAACAAACAAACTTAGGATGAATTTCAAAGACGAGTTCAAAGAAGTTCATGTAGGATCTGTCCTGAAGATGTAAGAATATGGTCTAATACGACTCCTAAACCCCGATGGGACGAAGAAGAACAATCAAAAGCGACGCAACATATAAGGTTGGGAAGGAAAGCCCATGATTACATCAAGGATTAAGGTAAAGCATTCTCTCTACAGATTTTACCGTATAGTTCTACAGCTTTTGTCGGAATCCTCTCTTTGGTCCGGTAATCTACCTTATAGAGACCAAATCTCATTTTGAATCCTTTAGCCCATTCGTAGTTGTCTATTAGACTCCAATGGAAGTATCCTTTGACAGGTATTCCGTCTTCATCGATTGCCTTATGAACTTCTCTCAAATGGTCTAGAAGATATCTCGGCCTCTTTTCTCCGCTTGCATCCGCTATGCCGTTCTCCGTTATGATTATTTTTCTTCTATATTTTCTGTAGACCCAGTTTAGTATTTCTCTCATTCCTTTTGGATATATCTCCCATCCGAAGTCCGTGCAATCTCCTTCACATGGAGCTATTCTGACTCTGAATATTGGATGAGAATCACCCCCTTCAACGCTTTTTATCCTCTGCCTCATATAGTAATTTATTCCAAGGTAATCGCAACCCTTCACGAGGTTCGGGAACTTCTCCTCCGAATCCACTACCATATCTAGATCCATATCATAGTCTCCTTGGATTACGGCGTTTAGAATCCACTCGTTCCAAGCATATCTCCAGATTTCAGCAGCCTCGACATCCTCGGAATTTTTCACATCGTAGGGCTCGATCGATTGAGGGCATTGCACTATCCCGATCATCGCTGGGCCATACTTCGAGACAGAAACTCTATCCCATTGCTTAATCTGCTCATAGGCTATTCCATGGGCTATCGCCAAGTTCTTCAAAACCCTTAATGCCAAGTTCAAGTCCCTTAGCCCGGGAGGGAAACCCGTCTCAGGGCTAAGGTATCCGTTAAACGCTACCACTATCGGCTCGTTTATGGTAGCATATAGATCTACTAGATCGCCGAAAGTTCTGGCGACGTATGCTGAGAGCTTTGCGAACTCGACTATTGTTACATCGCTCAGCCACCCCCTCTTTTCAGCGTGAATCAGATCATGCTTGCATTCTATGGGGTCATGAAGCCATAGGGGGAGCGGCCAATGGTAAACCGTAAGAAGTATCTCAAGACCTAACTCTCGAGCCTTTCTTAGGATCTCTCGATATCGCTCAACAGCCGATTCATTCGCCCTCCTTTCCAATTCATTCATACTGGACTTAGGTATGTCTACCCGCTTTATGTTCCCTCTTCTATCGCGTATGACCTTGACCGGTATGTTAAAGGTTGGATGGGGGAAGATCCTACTCCACTCCACTGAAAGTCTGACGGCGTTATTGTTCAGCTCGTTCCTGGCTCTAAGCAGGTCTTCCTCATAAAGCTCCCAGAAGCCAGGCCCATTTTCAGGTAAATCGCCGCTGACAATCCCTGACCTGATGTTCTCTTGATCATGAACCCATTTAAACCAATCCGAGTTGGAGTCCACTGGACCTCTACCCATCTCAACCTGAAAACCTGACATAGCGGTACCCCAAAGAAAACCTTCTGGAAAAACTCCATCCTGAGCCATACAGATACAACATGCTAGAAGACCATAATAAAAATTAGCCTCAAGAAAACCGTAAGACAGCTTACACAGACCCCCCCTTAAAACAAAAGATAATGGTAGCCCGGGCCGGATTCGAACCGGCGTCCCCGGGGTTCTCCTCCATCCTAGATCCAGAGCCCGGGATCCTTGACCCCCTTTTATCTGACCAGGGTTGGCCGCT
>CAYXHS010000004.1:0-1677 GCA_964465105.1 uncultured Nitrososphaeria archaeon | reverse complement strand
TAGATCCAGAGCCCGGGATCCTTGACCCCCTTTTATCTGACCAGGGTTGGCCGCTAGACGACCGGGCTTCTCTCTTTACGGTTATAGGGTGTGTTTGGAGGTATTTTATCCTTTTTCTGGGTTTTGAGCTGTCTTGTTGATCTGGTCGCGTTGTTTGAGGGTATTGTTGGGGGCTGACGATGGAATATCGCTTGGATATACGTGGGGCTCATCCTCAGTTCGGCGTGGTCTGCTGAAAGTCTTTCGTGTTCATAATCTCGGCATACATACTTAGGCGTATCTTTGAGAATTATTTTCTGGGTGTTTGGAAACGAATGGATAAAGCTGTTTATTCGATGATGCCGCCGCCTTGGAGACAGCGTGCCTTCTAAGCTATGAGCTTGAGGACTCGTGGAAGCATGCTAGGGACGGCTGGGGGATAGCGCTTCACAGGATCTGTTCTAGGACTGGGAGCTTCCCTCCCGCGCTTGCATACTATTTCGTGATGAAGTATTCTCGGGTTGGAGACGTTGTCTTAGATCCTTTCAGCGGGAAGGGGACCGCTCCGCTAGAGGCTTGCCTCAACGGCAGAATCGGGATAGGCAACGATCTATCTCCTGAGGCCTATGTCCTCACCCGAGCTAAGGTTAGACCGGTTCCGCTCAGGGAGGTTGTCGAGTGGCTTGAGTGGGCTGAAAGGAGAATCAATCCCTCTGACTACAGGGTTTCGGATGTGGACGATGATGTCAGAGCGTTTTTCAGCGGCTACACGCTTAAGCAGATTTTGGCTGTTAGAGATCTGATAGATGAGACCGAGGATGAGGATCTCGCGAACTTCATTAAAGCCCTCATGCTCGGGATACTTCACGGCCCGACGAGCATTCACCTCAGCATCAAGTGCTCTCACTCATTCTCCATGGCGCCGGGATATGTCAAGAGATATGCTAGGAAGAACGGGTACTCGAAGCCTAGAAGAAACGTTTTGAGATGTCTTAGGGCTAAGGCGGCCAGGGTTTTCAGGGATGGGATACCGGCGGTCAGGGGCCAGGCATTCATGGAGGATGCTCGGAGGATCCCCTTAGAAGATGAGTCTGTCGACTTGGTTCTGACATCGCCCCCATATTTCAACATGCAGACCTATGCTTGGGATAACTGGCTTAGGCTCTGGTTCCTGGGATACGATTACGAGGATGTTGCGAAGAGGCTGTTTCACACGGAGTCTCTTGATAGATTTAGGCGGTTCATGGAGGATGTTCTCAGGGAGGTGTTCAGGGTCTTGAGATGGGATCGAGCCGCGATAATAGTCTTGGGAAGGGTTAGGGTGAAAGGAAGGATGGTTGATATGGCGGAGATAACCGCCCCGATCGCTGAGAAGATCGGATTCGAGGTCGCTGGAATAATCTCCGATTCGATACCTAAGTCGAACAAGTATCTCTGGTATCTCAAGGACGCCGATGGGGTCAGCAAGGAGGTGATCCTAGAGCTTCGCAAGGGAGACTATCGGCCTCAGAGGATCCGCATAGACTGGGATTATGCCAGACCCCTCACCGTGATCAAGGAGGATTTGGAGGTGATCGAGGGATGATGCTTGAAACCCATGGAGATATATGCAGGCTAGGCTACCTCAGGATAATACCATGCCTCCTAGAGGATGAGGCTCCCAAGACCTTCGACTTCCTCGCATCCCTCTTCTTCGAG
>CAYXHS010000003.1:473-30202 GCA_964465105.1 uncultured Nitrososphaeria archaeon | reverse complement strand
TCATCGAATCTCAGCTCGCTCACCCTCACGTCAACCCCCTTAAGCTCTTTTAAGATGAGCTCAGCCGTGTCGTCTTCCCGCTCTCGATAAGCAAAGAGAATCGATGCACCTCTCTTGATCTCCGAGAACTGCTTCAAGATCTCCTCAATCATGCCCTGACCTAAGCATGAGCGTGTAAGGTAGATGAGAAGCCTGTAGCCTGATCGGGAAGCCTGTTCAAGCCTCTCACGTATCTCTGGAATGAGATCGAGCTTGCTCACGGTCAAGTCGGGTATATGAGATCCGAGGATATTAACCTAAGCATTTTAAGATTATCTCAGCCTCTTTCCTGAGAATATGCTGATAAGGTTGAGACCATCGTTAGATTCTTGAGATATGTCGATGGAGCAAGCTCTCAGAAGGCTTTGGATAGTCTTCCTGGCTTTATGCGGCTTGGTTGCCTTCGGAACCCTGGCATTTCATCTAGCGGAGAGACTTAACCTATTCGACTCGCTTTACCTAACTGTCACGATACTCTCGACCGTGGGCTTCGGGGATATAGTTCCTGAGACCACGTCTGGGAGGATGATATACATGGTGCTTGTGCTCGTCGGCATAGGGGTCTTCGGCTACGCTGTCTCCTCGATAGCCAGCCTAATGGCGGAGAGAAGCGTTTTCAAGTTAGCTAAAGGCTTTCTATTCCTTGGAGGTGAGGAAAAGCTGAGAGATCACGTGATAGTCGTCGGATGGAACCAGGTCTCGAAATTCGTTTGCGACGAGATGAGGGCAAACGGGCAGAAGGTAGTGCTCATAGTTGAGGATGATGAGAGAGGTAGGGAGGCTTCCAGAGCAGGCTACGATGCTCTCGTGGGATCACCCCTTGAAGAAGCAGTCTTCAAAGCTGCTAGAATAGACTCCGCGAGGGCAGTCGTTCTTACGAAAGATGATCCGAGCAGAAACCTGATGACCGTGCTGAGGGTGAGAGGTCTTAGCAAAACCGTCAAGATAATCGTGGTGTGCAGCGACGACCTGATGAGAAGCCTGTTCTATCGGGCTGGAGCTGATAGGGTGATCAACCTGGCGAACGTGAGCGGAAGAATCTTAGCAAGCTTCGTCTTCGAGCCGCTCGTAGCTGAGGTGATTGAAGACCTTTCGGAGGCTAGGACCGGGCTGGATGCCAGGCAACTTACCTTCAGGGCGAGGAGAAGCTATACGGTGGGCGAGCTTAAGAGCCAAGGGCTTAAGGGGATCATCTTCATGGTCATGAGAGATGAGAAGAAGCATTACTATCCCGATGAGAACTTTGCGCTTGAACCTGGGGATATTATCGTCTTAGCTGGGCTAAGAGATCATCTGGACCACGATGAAAAACTTCTCGAAGGCTTATAGCTAGGTTTTTAATCAGCCCAAGCCATTAATCTAAGGGATTCTTTTTGCCTAAGAGGCTCGCAATCCTTGATGCCAACAGATGCGTCGGATGCCAGCTATGCATGTTCGCGTGCTCAAATAGGCTTGGCTTCACGGGGCTAGAGAAGTCGGCGATCAGGGTCATAAGCTCAGGAGGAGTTGAGAGAGGATTCACGGTGGTGGTCTGTCGAGCATGTAGTGATCCGCCCTGCGCCCGAGCATGCCCAGAGGATGCGCTGATACCGAGGCCGGGTGGAGGGATCTTCCTGAAATCTGAGAGATGCGTTGGATGCGGCCACTGCGTCGAGGCATGCGATATAGGCGCGATAAGGATTGATGAGGAGCTTCAGAAGCCTATAGTCTGCGTTTACTGCGGATATTGCGCTCAGTTCTGCCCCCATAAGGTGATAGCCTTGGAGGAGGTTGAGATGAGATGAGCAAGTGGATCAACACCCTGTCAAGAGTCTTGTATATCGACCTGGCCAGGAAGAGCTATTGGATCGAGAACAGGGAGGATCTTTTTGGAAGATGGCTCGGCGGAATCGGCGTTGCTACGCAGCTATACAGGGAGGAGGTTCCGAGGAGAGCTGACCCGCTTAGCCCAGAGAACGCGGTGATCTTATCAGTGGGCCCTCTTACAGGAGCCTTTCCCATGGCCTCCAAGACGATCGCGGTCTTCAAGTCTCCTCTAAACGGATTCTTCGCGGAGTCTCATGCTGGAGGAAGGTCGGCTTCAGCGATAAGGTTCGCAGGCTATGGGGCGATCGTGATAAGAAACTCAAGCGACAGGCCGGTTTACTTGATAGTGGAGCCTGAGAGGGTCAGGTTTAGGGATGGTGGGGTGCTTTGGGGGGTTAGGAGCGCTGAGACCGTTGGGAGGATACTTCGGGAAGTCACTCCAGGCGCGGGGGTTAGAAGCATCCTTAGGATAGGTGGAGCGGGAGAAAAGCTCGTCAGATACGCTATGGTGATGGTCGAGACCTTCAGGCACTTCGGGAGGATGGGGCTTGGAGCGGTCTTCGGCTCGAAGAAGCTTAAAGCCCTCGTGATTATCCCGAAGAAGGTATACAGGCCTCCAGACCTGAAGCGGTATAGGGAGGTTTACAAGAAGATCCTCGAGCTGACGAAGGGTCCTGGAACCAGAAAGTATCATGACCTCGGCACGGCTGAGAACGTGATGGCGCTCAACGCCCTAGGAGGGCTTCCGACGAGAAACTTTAGTTCGAGCAGATTCGAGAAGGCTGAGGAGATCAGCGGGGAGAAGCTCGTCGAGACGGTCTTGGCTCGCCGCGTTGCTTGCTCAGCTTGCCCAGTCGCGTGCATCCACCTGGCCGCGATAAGGGAAGAATATGAGGATGAGAAGTTCATGTATAAGACCGAGTTCATCTCATACGACTATGAGCCGATCTACGCTCTTGGAACCAACCTCGGAGTCTCCGACAGGTTCGGGCTTCTCAAGCTCTTGAAAGCCGTCGAGGATTGGGGGCTGGATGCCATCTCCACGGGAGTCGTCCTAGCATGGGCGACCGAGGCTCAGAAAAGAGGCATAATAAGCCGGTCAGAGACCCTTCTGGATCTCGAGTGGGGGGATTGGAGAACCTACCTGAAGGCGATTGAAAACATCGTTAGGCAGCCTAACGACTTTTACAGAAGCCTCGCCCTAGGAGTTGAGGAAGCCTCGAGAAGGTATGGTGGACAGGAGTTCGCCCTGGCCTTCAACAGGGTTGAGCCAGCAGGCTACTCGACGGGCCCGCTCTACTTCGCCTCCCTAGCTATAGGGTCAAGGCACTCGCATCTCGACGCTGGAGCCTACTCGATGGATCAGAAGATCTTCTCCGCTGGAGGGGAGCTGCCGAGACCTGGGGACGCTGTTAGGAGGATAGTTGAGGAGGAAGCTTGGAGGCAGGTCTTAACATCTCTAGTTGTATGTCTTTTTGCACGAGCGATCTACAAGGACTCCCTGATCGCTGAGGCGTTAAGCAGCCTGGGCTACACCTATTCTGAGACCGATCTGAGAAGGCTTGGAATGGAGATTTATCTCGAAAAGCAGAGGATAAAGAGAGAGGAGGGATTCAGGGCAAGCGAGTTAAGGATACCCGATAGAGTTTACGAAATCCCAACACCTCTAGGGAAGATAGATGAAAGATATGTGAGGGATGTTCTCCGAGAATTCGATGACTTCATCGCGAGGGGTGACAAATGAAAGCGTTTGAGCTACGACGACTTACCTCTTCCAACTTCTCGCAGCCTCTAAGGTAAGACCTTATCCGGATTCAGTATTCCATTTGGGTCGAAGATCTTCTTGATCGCCTTCATAAGCTCGATCGCCTTCTTATCCATAACCCTCTCCAGATACTTCTTCCTGAGATAGCCTATCCCATGCTCTCCAGTTATCGTTCCACCTAGCTTGAGAGTCTCCTCGTAGATCATGTTCCTCAGCTCATCATACTTCTCCTCAGTCCACCCATCCCACTTCATTAGGTGCACGTGAAGGTTTCCGTCTCCTGCATGCCCGTAGACGGGCATATACACCCCGTACTTTGCCTCAAGCTCGTTCACCAGCCTTATCAGGTCGATCATCTTGGCCGGCGGGACCGTCGTATCAAGAATGTCAACCATATCGGGCTTTAGGGTTGAGTATATCTCGCTTCTTATCTTCAGTATCTCATCCTGCTCTTTCCTCGTCTCAGCCACTACGGGCTCTAGGGCGCCCACCTTCTCGCAGAGGTTCAGGAGCTTCTCGGACATTTCTAGGAGAGCTTCCTCCGATGACTCGGACAATATTATCATAAGCTGATATTCTCCTGAAGTGCATGGCCAGGTCAAGCCCAGCTCCTTCCCAACCCGCTCCACCAAGTTCCTCTCAACGTATTCTATCGCCAGCGGCAGGATCCCCTCCTGGAAGATCTTTGGAACCATCCCTAAAGCCTTCTCCCTGCTCTCGAAAGGTATGACTATCGTCGCCGTCGCGACCTCCCTGGGCTGAAGCCTTATCCAAGCCTTGGTTATCACTCCGAGAGTTCCCTCGCTGCCTATCAGAAGCTGCATCAGATCATAGCCAACGTTATTCTTCAAGACCTTCCCTCCAAGGGTTATGATCTCTCCGGTCGGCAGAACCACCTCGATCCCCTTGATGTAATTTCTCATGATACCGGTCTTGACTGCCCTCGCCCCTCCAGCGTTACAGGCTATTAGCCCCCCGATCTGAGCGCCCTCATCCCCAGGGTGAAGTGGAAAGGATAGGCCCGCGTTATCCGCGGCTTCGATCAGGTCTCTCAGGGTTGCGCCCGCTTCAGCCTCGGCCATGAGGTTCTCGGTGTCGATCGTTATCTTGTTCATCCGCTCGAGAGATAGGACTATTCCGCTGATTGTAGGTATGCAGGCGCCGACGAGACCTGTTCCCCCTCCCCTCGGGAAGACTGGAACCTTATGCTCATTAGCTAGGGAGAGTATCTTCGAGATCTCTTCGACGTTTCCAGGCTTGACGACCACCACGTCGCCGCTTGCTTGAGGTCTGATCGGAATAGCGGTTTCATCGTAAAGATATCCTTCTACAGCGTCTCTGGCGGATACCACCCAATCTTCTCCAACTATGGACTTAAGCTCCCTTATCACTTCCTCCTTCACGGCCCTTAACCTCCTTAAGGAGAGAGATAAGCTTGGGTATAAATTCGTATAGATCTGCGACGACCCCGTAATCCGCATGCCTGAAGATCGGAGCTGAAGGATCCGTGTTCACGGCGATTATCATTCCCGAGTCCCTCATTCCCGCGAGGTGCTGAGGCGAGCCCGAGATCCCGCAGGCGATGTATATCTTGGGCTTGACCGTGTTTCCGCTGAAGCCTACCTGATGATCCTTTGAGATCCATCCCTCCTCGACTAGAGGTCTGCTTGCTCCTACGACTCCTCCGAGAAGCTCAGCGAGCTCCTCCAGAAGCTTCAGATCCTCCTTCTTCTTCAAGCCCTTTCCACCCGCGACGATAACCTCCGCGTCCGCCAGGTTCACCCTCCTCTCAGAAACCTTTCCAAGACACCTTAACCCCTCAGGCTCCATTCCCTCAAGCTTTCTAACGATTATCTCGCCCTTCCTGCTTGGATCGCGCTCAGGCATCTTCATCACCTTATACCTTATCGTCGTCATGATCGGCTTGCTGACGGTCTCGATATGAGCCAAGATATTCCCTGTGAACGCTGGCCTTATCTGGATGAGCTTACCCTCCTCATTCACCTGCAGATCTATGCAATCCGCCGTTAGACCCGTGTCGAGCGCAGCGGCTATCCTAGGTGCAAGACTTCTCCCCCAAGGAGTAGCTCCCACCAGAAATATCTCAGGCTTAATCTCCCTAACCAAGCCCACTATGATCTCCTTATGCACTAGGACGTTCGGCTCCCGCAGCCGCTCATCGTCATAAACGTAAACCTTGTCGGCGCCATAGTATATCAGCTCTGAAGCTTTATCCGATACCCCTTCGCCGAGGACGACGCTCCAAACCTCCATGTCAAGCTTGCTGGCTATCTCCCCAGCCTTGCCTAGAAGCTCGAAGGATATCGGGTGGATCCTCGACCCCTCCGCTTCAGCGTAAACGAGTATTCCTCCGCTCATCTCCCCAGCACCTCCTTTAGCAGCACGTTCGCGATCTTCTCGACCGCATCCTCGCCCCTGAAGATCAGCCCCTTTCTATGCTCCGTCGTCGGGATCACAACCTTAACCACCCTAGTTTTAGATCCCTGAAAGCCAAGCCTATCGGGTGGAACATATTCGGAGAGATCCTCAGCGGTCCAAGCCTCAATCTTGGCTCTCTTAGCTCTGAGAAGATCTTTTAGGGTCGGCAGCCTAGGAGAGTTCAGCTCCCTCGTCACGGTTAGGAGGGCTGGGAGCCGAAGCTCGTAGAGGTATTTGTCGCCCATGTCTGATACCACGACGATCTTATCCTTGGAGACCTCACGTATCTCGCAGACATAAGCGGCATGAGGAATTCCGAGAAGCTCAGCGACCTCAGGTCCAACCTGCCCAGTATCGCCGTCAACGGTCTTCTCCCCACACAATATCAGATCGAATCCTCCGAGCTTCTTTATCGCCGCAGCGAGAGCGCGCGCCGTAGCTATGGTGTCCGCTCCAGCAAGCTTCGGATCCGTTAGGAGTATCGCCTTGTCAGCGCCTCTAGCTAAGGCATCCTTGAGAGATGACTCGGCCTGCCTCGGCCCCATGCTTATTACCGTCACGGTTCCACCATACTTCTCCTTAATCTGCAGCCCAGCCTCCAAGGCATTCAAGTCGAAGGGGTTCGTCTCCGCGGGCGCAGAGCTCCTATCAACCCTCCCAGTCTCGACATCAAACCTAACCTTCTCGATATCAGGAACCTGCTTGATCAAGACTACGATCCTGAAATTCTGCTCCATAGCATTCACCACTCTTCTCGAAATCAGCCGCCCAAGCTTCCCTCAAAGAGGAGATATTTATGTTTAAAAACTGACACAATTCCAGCAGCAATCAAACAACGAAAAACCTAAGATGCCCCGGGTGGGATTCGAACCCACGACAACCCGGTCTTCAGCCGGGCGCTCTCCCTCTGAGCTACCGGGGCCGTCTATTCATGTTAGGTTGGGTTCTTAAAAATTTTCTTTGTATTGTGTTTCCTCCGTTCTTGCCGTTCTAACCTCATGGTTTATGGGCGATGGGGCTGATTGGTTTTGGCGAATTTTTCAGCTGCTTGGATCAGGTTTTCGATGTCTTCCTCGGTATGGGAGGCTGAGATGAATAGGTGGGGGGTCTCAGGGGTCAGGTAGATTATCTTCTCGTCTAGGAGGGTTTTGAAGAACAGTTTAGCCAGCTTCAAGTCTTTCGTGAGCTGAGCGGTTCTTGCATCCCTCGGCTTCTCGGGGGTGAAATGTATCCCTATCATCGACCCGATCCCAGTGATGTGCGCTTGGATGTCATGATCCTCGAAGACCTGCTCTAACGATCTTCGAGCCTTCTCACCTAAGGCGTTTATCCTTTGATAGATCTCAGGCCTCTTCTCAAGCTCTCTTAGGAGGGTGTATCCCGCTCTAGTTGTTATCGGGTTCGCTGCATAGGTTCCGCCTTGGAAAGCCCGCCGATGAGCTTCAGGATGCTTTATCTGGTCTAGAAGTTCCATGAGCTCTCCTCTGCCTCCGAAGCCTCCGGCTGGAAACTCTCCGCCTCCGAGGATCTTCCCGAAAATCGTTAGGTCGGGCTTGACCCCATAAAGCTTCTGAGCTCCGCCTGGAGATAGCCTGAATCCCGTGATCACCTCATCGAATATCAGGACCGCGCCGAGGTCGTCGCAAATCTCTCTCAAGCCCTTGAGGAAGTCTGAGCTCGCTGGAATTGCTCCGCCTGCTCCGAGAACGGGCTCAACTATTATCGCCGCCAGATCCGCTCCCCTGATCTTTTCTTTTACTCCTTCGAGGTCGTTGTATGGGAGGAGGATCGTGTATTTCAGCGACTCCTCGAGGATCCCCAAGCTTCCAGGAAGATTATAGGGTGGGTGGACGCCTATGTGGAGGCAGTCATATCCCCCGTGCCATCCGCCCTCAAACTTCCCGATGAACTTTCTTCCAGTATACGCTCTCGCAAGCCTGCAAGCATACATGGCCGCCTCGGTCCCACTATTCGTAAACCTGATCTGCTCCACGCTTTCAACCATCCTTGAGACCTGCTCGGCGAGCCTCACCTCCCATTCATGCGGAAGACCGACGTGAACGTATTCTTTGAGCTGGCTTATAACAGCCTCCAAGACTGGAGGATAGCTGTGGCCCATGATAAGGGCTCCATGACCTATCCAATAGTCCGTATACTCGTTTCCATCTAGGTCCCAGATCTTTTGACCCTCTGCCCTAGAGACATAGAATGGATAGGGCTCGAAATACCTGATGGAGTATGAGACCCCGCCTGGAAGAACCCTTTTCGCCTCCTCGAACCTGGCCCTGGATCTCGGAGTTCTCTCGATGTAGCTTGACCCACAGCCCATGAAGTATACTTCATGGAGACTTGATTAAATTCGTATCCCACTGGTTTAAGAGGGATTGGGGTGAGCGAGGCCAGCGCTCTCGGGAAACTCTTCTCCGCATTTGGGGCACCTGACGTAGCTGCAGGATACCGCTGAGGGGCAGCCTTGACAAGCAAAGGCTCTAGCATAGCTAACCTCGAACCTGAAGCCGCAGCTCGGACATCTCAAAATCTTCTTTCCAGCCATTCTCCCAAGCAAGCACATGAGGAAGATCTGAAAAACATTACCCTAGAAAGCTCGCCCTTCCACCAGCCGAAGGAACATGACTTTAGATGAAGTGGGCCGGGTGGGAGTCGAACCCACGACCTCCGCCGCGTCAGGGCGGCGTCATAGCCACTAGACTACCGGCCCAATCACTTCAGGGCTTATGCCGACTTAAAAAGTTTAAACATGTTCTCAAGCGCTTTGCTCAGTTATGAAACTTTTATCTTTCAGGGTCAGAAGGATAGGCTTGGAGAATATGCTCTTGGAGTTTCCTTATGGTGAGAGAAGGCTTGAGCTTGAGCTCGAGGAGGTGGAGGTTCTAGAGGCTCGGGAGATGCCCGTGATCGAGCGGGTTGAGGAGAAGCTTATGGAGTCTTTGGAGAGACCTATTTCAAGCCTGAGCCTTAGGAAGCTTGTAAAAGATTCTAGGAACGTGTTGCTGATAGTTCCTGACAATACTAGAGCCTTTCCAGCTAGACACGTCATCCCGACCTTGCTGAAGAAAATCGAGCGGGAGAACCCGAGGGCGGAGGTTCGGATCCTGGTCGCGACGGGGTTGCACGTGGAGGTGAGCAGGCGGGAGCTTGAGGAAATTCTCGGTAAAGATGTGGTCGACAACTATGAGGTGATAAATCATAGAGCTTCTGATGAAAGTCAAATCCTCAAGCTCGGAAAGCGGACAAGCTACGGCACGCCAATAGAAATCAACAAGATGGTTATGGAGAGCGAGCTGGTGATCGGCACAGGCCTAATCGAGCCCCACTTCTTCGCAGGATACAGCGGGGGAAGAAAGATTCTTCTACCAGGCGTGGCAGGTAGGGATGCTGTCTTCAGCAACCATAGGTTTGAGATGATCGATGATCCTAGGTCTAGGGCTGGCATCTTAGATGGAAATCCCATCCATGAAGATATGATGGAGTTCATGAGAAACACTAAGCTCGACTTCATAGTCAACGTCACGATAGATAAGGAGAAGAGGATAACGGGGATCTTCGCTGGAGACCCCGTGAGAGCTCATCTTAGCGGGGTCGAGTTCCTAGATCGCTTCGTGAAGGCGCCGATCAAAGAGCCTGCAGACGTAGTGATAACGACGAATGGAGGCTATCCGCTTGATAGAGATCTTTACCAGGCTGTCAAGGGAATGGATGCGGCGGCCTCAGCCGTGAGAGAGAGAGGCGTTATCATAATTGCTTCGGAGTGCAGGGATGAGCTGGGAGGCCATGAAGAATTCCTGAAGCTTGCTAAGGGGGCTTCCAGCCCAGATGAGATCCTGGAGAGAGTCAAGGAGAATGAGCCGATATACGATCAGTGGGAGGCCCAGGTCTTGGCGAGAATCCTGAAGAAGGCTAAGGTGATACTTGTAAGCGACTTCATATCCGAGAAAGTTGCTAGAGACTTCCTGCTGGAGCATGCTCGAAGCCTTGAGGAAGCTCTTGAGATAGCATACAACATCCTCGGGAGAAGGCAAGCGAAAATCACGGCGATCCCAGAAGGCCCCTACGTAGTTCCAATCCCTCAGTAACCCTAGCTTAATCTGACCGCTCATCAGCTTCAAGCCTTAAGACTTTCTTTCCCCTGAGGCTGGGAATGATCTTAAGCCTCGCGTTCGGGAACTCTCTCTCAAGTTCTCTTCCCTCTTGAAGCCAGTCTAAGAACGTTGCTAGGGCAGCTATCTCGCTGTGAGGCTGATTTGTAACTGCTATGTTGTAGTCCGCCAAGCCGTAAACCTCTCCTGGAACCTTCTCTCCCCCGACTATCACTAGCAAGCTTCTGCCCTGCTTCCAGATCTCTCGGATCTCATCGATTATCCTCGGCAGGTTTATCCCATACATGGTTAAATGGACGACGACCCCGCCGCGGCTCTTGAAGTCTTTAACCACCTTTTTCCAGCTGCCCTCAAATCTCGCTGAGAAAGACCCGCCCCAGCTCTCAACCACCTTCTTGATCCGCTCTATCAGGCTCTCGTCCCTATCTCCCGTGATTATTATCTCGTTGGCTCCATAAGCTCTCGCGACCAGAGCAACGTGTGTGGTAACCCTCTTATCTCTCTCGATCCTGTGGCCCAGCCTCAGGACCACTATCCTCGACATGGCTCGAAGCTACTTCGCCTCTTCAGGGATCTCAGGCTTCTTAACCTCAGTCATCTCCTTCAGGGCCTTCTCGATCTCCTCTATCTTCCACTCCAGGGCCTCTATAAGCTCGGTGTTTTCATGAGGCTCAAGAGGCTTCCTGCAGACAGGGCATCTGAAAAGCTGCTCCATGGCTTCATCGAAGAGCAGTCTAGGATGGCCCAGAGTCCCGCACCAGTAGAACTGGTTGTTCTTCTCCGCCTCCAGCTTCTGCTTAAGCCTATCCAAGATCTTCTTCATGTTCGAGATTATGAATCCGGTCGCTTGCTCCCGCTGAACATACCACTTGAATATCCTGTGCTCGGTCTCCTTGTCTCTGGTCAGCTCATAGTGTAGGATCCCTATGCTGTTGAGCTTGTGGAGAAGCCTCCTAACCTCTCGGATGTCGAGCTTAAGCCTTCTAGAAAGCTCCTCATCAACTATCCCAGGCTTTCTCAGCAATAGCTTCATGACCCTCGCCGCATCATCTCCTCCGACGAGCCTCGCGAGCTCAAGCAAGGTCTCTTTCTCAATTATCAGAAGCATCCTAAGGTATGCTTATAGCATCGCCTAAAAAACTTCCCTCAAGCAGGATGATCTTAGCCGAGAAGATCGATGGAAGAAGAGATCTGGTCAAAAGGCTTGAGGAATGGCTTAAGGAGCTCGTTAGAGAAGCTTATGATGGAGAGATTCGCTTGGAAGAGGGCTTCGACGGCTGGATAACCTTAACCCCAGATGAGGAGATCATCAGATCAACGATAGAGCTTCAGGTCAGGATGAGCCCCATAGCGTCGGGTAGGCCGCCATATCTCGCTAGAGTCCTGAAGCTCACAGAGTCGAAGATCCTCGTGGAATATCCAAGCCCAGAGGAGAAAACGATCGTGAAAAGCTTCTCGACAAGATCCTTCGCAGCGACCCTAGGCTATTCTCGTGATCAACCTAAAGACTTCTTGAATCTCGTAGGAATATTTGAGGAAGCGCCTGTAAGCCTGGCGGCTGGAAGCCCTTCAAGAGCTCAGCTCAAGCTACTCTTTGAGCAAGTTCTGAGAGGTCTTGATAGGATAATGATCTTAAGAGTGACTGCTCGAGAAGTGGAGGAGGTTTTAGCTAGCCGAAGGCTGAGGGATCTAATCGTTTATCATGAGCCCTTAACTCTTCTAACTCACATGCTTTATGTTCGGCTTGGAGCAGACCTTGAGAAAGCCTATGAGAGGGCTCGAGAAGAGCTGGAGAAGATCTCGAGAAGCATAGTGGTTAAGCCGCTTCCCTGGAAAGAGCTTGATGAAGCCCTAAGGCTGGAAAAGAGCTTCCAAGACCGGTTTGAAGGAGAGCTGTGGTGGGCCGGGTGGGAATCGAACCCACGACCTCCGCCGTCTCCTCCGAAGATCGTGTGAGGGCGGCGTCATAGCCACTAGACTACCGGCCCCGACTCTTAGACTAGCTGGAGGCTTTAGATAAAAGTTATTTTTCTGGAGCTGAGAGTCTTTAGGCTTATCTCTTGAGCTCTCTCCTCTTCCATCTGAGACTGTAGCTCTTGCATTTCCTACACTTCTCCGCCGTTGGAGCGTTTCTGGCCCCGCACTTCATGCAGACCTTATAGTAGAGCCGTCTTTTCTGAGCGAGCTGAAGAAGCGAGGTATCCCTTATCGGCATGCTATCAAGCGTCCTAAATGGAACAATTTAGCCATTATCCCTCCTTCGCCCCATGAGGTTGCCGCGACCGGATCTGCTGGGCCGTGAGCTCTGGAAAATAGATTTATGTGGAGGCAGAACTTAGGTTAAATAGCCCACGGTGAGGTGTGAAAAATGTCTGAGAGCGAGGTTCCAACTGTTCTGATAGGGAAGAAACCACTGATGAACTATGTCTTCGCCTGCCTAACGACCCTCCAAGGAGGAGCCAAGCAGCTGCTGGTGAAGGCCAGGGGGAGGGCTATCAGCAGGGCGGTGGACGTGGTCCAGATCCTTCAGAGGAGATTTTACAAGGACCTGAAGATCGCTGACATAAAGCTTGGAACCCAAGAGCTCACGGGCCCCAATAACCAGCCGGTAAGCGTTAGCACGATCGAGATCCTGCTGAAGCGGTGACCTGAAAACATTCTTTCACCCCTTTTCTTCCCTCGCATTAGGATTAAATTCGCCGTGGGCAGTAAGGTAAGTTGAGAGGTGAGTAGGTGGACCTCCCATTATGCTCCTTCGACCTTAAGACTGGCATGTTTTGCCCCCAGTGCGCCGAGAAGCTTAGGAAGGGGCTTTACAGCGATCTAGATGTCAAGGTCATGAAGAAGTTTCTGGAGCTTGAGAAAAGCTTTACGAAGCTTCAGAAGGCTGGCTACGTTAAGTCCGTCGATGGGGGCGACACGATCTTCGTGATCTTGAGGGATGGAGATCTTAGGAATCTTGAGATCCGAGAGCTGGCTCAGATCAGAAAGGCTCTGAGCAGAGAGCTTGAGAAGCCCGTCAGGATAGTTGAGGATAACCCTGATCCCCTGAAGTTCGTCGAGAGGCTTTCAGCTCCCGCGAGGATCGTAGCGGTCAACAAGATCTGGCTTCCAGACGGCTCAGAGGAGACCAGAGTGATCTTTGACCATGAGAGAAACCTGAAGGTAAGCGAGCAGGCGATAATCAAGGTCTTGGAGGAGGTGAAGGGGGTGAAGCTCAGCATAGACTTCGAGCGGAGGGCTTGGAGAAGCTTTATCCGCGGCAGGAAGCCCTCGAGGAAGGCTGTTGCTAGGGAGTAAGCTTTCTTCAGCTTTCGGAAAGGTTCTTATTTAGTTCTTTCCCGCAGAAGTTGGAAGATGCTTAGAAGCCATTTTATCAGCGAGCTTAAGCCTGGAATGAGCGGAGAGGTCAGGGTCGCGGGATGGATCGATAGGATAAAGGATGTTGGACGATTTAGGTTCATCTGGATCAGGGATAGAAGCGGAATCGGGCAGGTGACGGTCTCCAAGGAGCAGGGAGAGCTCTACGATGCGGCGATGAGACTCGGGCTTCACGACTTCATAGCCGTCAGGGGGATCGTCTTGGAAAAGCCCGTCGCCAAAGTTGGGGTCGAGATCAAGCCGATAAGCATTGAGGTCTTGAGCCGCGCGGAATCTCCTCTCCCTCTGGAGGTTGGAGGGTTTGTGAAGTCAGGTCTTTCCACTCGGCTTGATTGGAGGCCGATAGACTTGAGGAATCCGAGGAACTTGGCGATCCTGAGGATTCAGGCGGCCCTGGTGAAGGGCATGCAGAGCTACCTTGACTCAAATGGCTTCATTCAGGTCTTTACGCCGTGCCTCATAGGAGCTGGATCTGAGGGAGGCGCGGAGCTCTTCGAGGTGGACTACTTCGGCAGGAAGGCGTATCTAAGGCAGGATCCTCAGCTTCATAGGCAGCTTCTCATGGTCGCGGGATTGGATAGGATATATGATCTTGGCCCGAGCTGGAGGGCTGAGCCCAGCCATACCCCGAGACATCTATGCGAGTATAGGTCTTGCGCGGTGGAGCTGTCGTTCATCGAGGATGAGAGGGACGTCATGAAGGTTGAGGAGGAGCTCGTCGTAGCTGGGATAAGAGAGGTGGTTGAGGAGTGCGAGAAGGAGCTGAAGCTTCTCGAGATCGAGCTCGAGGTCCCGAAGAAGCCTTTTCCAGTTCTAGAGTTTCCTAAGGTCTATGAGATACTCGAGGATATGGGGAAGAGGATACCCTATGGAGAGGACTTGGATCGGGAGGCTGAGAAGCTTCTCGCGAGCTACGTCAAGGAGAACTTTGACCACGACTTCTTCTTCATAAACAGGTTTCCCTACAGGGTTAAGCCCTTCTACGTGATGAAGATCGATGGAACGGATTGGGCGAGAAGCACGGATCTTATAGGCGGCGGGCTCGAGCTGAGCTCGGGGGGTCAGCGAGAGCATCGCTACGAGAAGATAGTTAAGCAGATAAGGGAGAAGGGGCTGAGCCTCAGGGACTTCGAGTGGTTCGTCGAGCACTTCAAGTATGGTGCGCCTCCCCATGGAGGGTTCGCGATCGGAATCGAGAGGCTGACCATGATCCTCCTCAACCTGGAGAACATCAGGGAGGCGACCCCGTTCCCGAGAGCACCTGAAAGACTACTACCTTAGCGCCTGCGAATTTCCTTGAGGATCTTTGAGATTCTCTGCCACTCTCACAGGCATGTGCTCTCATGGCTTCTTGATTAGCAGGAATACCTCATCCTTAACCCTAGGAGCTGAGACCCTCCTCATCCTCCAACTTCCAAATTCCTCGTAGAATATTTTTAGGAGCTTTGGCTTGAGGTCGAGCCGCTTCTTAAGGAGGCTTATTATGGCGGCTTTCCGCGTCACCCTCAAGACCTCTCCCATAGCTTGCCTCGGGTTGAGTAGGTGGATTACCGTGATGCAGGCTGCTAAGTCCATCGACTCGCTTCGGATCGGGAGGTTTTGAGCATCTGCTTGAATGAGCATCCAGCTCCTCGACTTCCTCCTCGCCTCCATCAGCCGACCCAGCGCCCTATCGACTCCCACGTAAGTCAGCCTATATCCATGCTCTTCGAGGTATTCTCCGAGAAGCCCTGTGGCGCATCCAATATCTAAAACCGTCCTAAAATCTTCCATAAGGGGTTCAAGCTCCTGGAAGGCCAGCCCATATTTTTCTAACTGCTCCTCTCCATAAAGCTCGTCATAGCCCTCAGCGGGAACATCATAGGAGACAGCTCCAACCCTCATATTCGAATCCCCCCTAAAGAGGAGGTAAAGATCATATTTGGGGAAGCTGAGCTTACTCTTGGCTGGCGATGAAGAGTTTGCCGAGTTCGGAGGGGTGAAGTTAAATGGCCCTCGCTGAGCCGGCCGTTGTCGAGAATTCTCTGATCTCTCCCGTCTCTGGATCGATCTTGATGGCGACCTTGATCAGCTTCTTGCTCAGCCTCTTCTCGACCTGAAGCTCGAGCCGAACGTTCCATAGTCCTCCATGAGTCTTAGGCTCCAAGCTTATCGAGCTCACCCAATACTTCTTGATCTTGGCGGAAAGTCTTCTCTCAGCTTCCCGCAGACCGATCTCCATCGCCTGCTCCCAAGACCCAACCCTCATATCCTTCACCTAATCCATGTAAAGCCAAGCCTTAAACATCTTACACTTTAGGGCTACTCTGCTCTGAGAGCTTGGACCGGATCCATTCTGGCCGCCTTCAAAGCTGGGTAAAGGCCTGAGAATATCCCGACGAGGATCGCGAAGAGGAAGCTTTCTAGGAGGAGATCCGGCGAGATTACTGGCGTGTAGGAGATCTGGAGGGCTCCGGCCATCTGGGTGCTGGCCTCCTCTACCTGGAACATCCTGCCGAACACGTCTCCCATCGTGAGCGAGGCGGAAACTCCTAATAGTATTCCTATCACTCCCCCTATTGCTCCTATTAGGGCTGCTTCGGCCAAGAATATCATGGCCACATCCCTTTGGCTGAACCCTATCGCTCTCAAGATCCCTATCTCCCTAGTCCGCTCCATCACCGACATTATCATCGTGTTCATTATCCCTATCCCAGCGACGACGAGGGAGATGCTCGCGACTATCAGCATGAAGATCGAGAAGTTGGAGATTATTGCTCTGACGTTCCTGACTATCGTCAGCGGGCTGATTATCTCCACATCCTCTCCATAGATGCCCCTCAAGGTATGTATGAGCGGCTCGACGGCGTCAGGGGACTCCGCGACGATTACTATCGCGGGATAATACTTGAACTCGAAGAGGTTTCGAGCTGCCTCAACGGTTCCGAGAATGCTGTTATCCACGTCGAGGTATGGGGTCGACCCGAACTCGTCGTAGATTGCTCCCACCATGAAGCTTCGAGCCTTCATCGTTGAGCCCTCCTGAAGCAACACCGAGACCGAGGAGTAAAGCCTTATCCGCTTATTCGGATCCTCCGGAGGATTCGCAACCTTATATCCCAAGGCGACGACCGCAACATCGGCGGGCTGAAGAGGATCACCTTCCTTAAGCTTCAGATCTGGGAGGATCAGCTTTATTACCCTCGGATCCGTTGCGAGGAAGTTCACTTGCTTCTCAATGGAACCCGCCTTGAGCATAACCCTAGTAAGGTAGAATGGAGCCGTCGCCTTCACTCCTGGAAGCCTCGAGAGCATCATCACGTCGGTATCCGTGAACTTCACGCTTTCCTCAAGCGGGATAATCCATATGTTATTAGTTCCGATTCTCGATAGAACGTCTGTGAGGAAATTGTCGAATCCGCTTGTGTTCGAGACCAGGGTGATTACCGCGATTATGCCTATGGAGATGCCTAGAATCGTTAGAACGCTCCTCGTCCTCCTATCTCTAAGCCCCTTGAAGGCGTACCAAGCGATGTCAAGCGGCTTCAACCCTCCTCAACCTCCTCACCAGAAGGGCTGCAACGGCCACGATTATCGCCGCCGCCAGCAGGATGATGAGAATCTGATCTTGGAGAAGGGTCGGCTTCTCCTCAGAGGATTTCTCTTGGATCGATGGAAGGATTGCTGAAGATTCGAGAATGGTTTCGCCCCTCTTCCTCAGAGAGTCCAGATAGCTGACTTTCAGGACGACCTTGACCTCTCCCTCGCTCTTCGCTAAGCCCTCTATCGGTATGTTGAAGAGGATTGGAGCGTTGGGCTCGACATCTCCCAGATAGCTTATCTTGGTTGAGCTTAGGTCTCCGCCTATGAGCTCGACCCTGGTGTAGGATGCCTTCTCGGTGCCCTCGTTGAGGAGCCTACCGACCAAGAGCAGCTCATCTCCAAGCTTCTCGATGGAAAGCTCCTGAAGCTTGATGTCTATTATCCCCTTGACATACATTCCTAGGAGGTGGTTCTCGTTCCTTATCTGGCCTCCAGGCTCCCTAAAGCTTGTCTCGACCTTGAGGTTGAAGGGCTCCCCTATCGTCGATCCTGAAGCGGTTTCAGATGGAGCATAGATCTTCAAGCCTATCACCTTCTTCTCCCCGTTCGAGAGGCTTGCTATGTTCCAGGTCGTTGGGCCGAGCAGGGTTATCCAGCCTACGGTCGGAGATATCGTTAGCGTGATATCCCTCAGGATCTCGCCCGAGATGTTCTCGATGGTTATGTTCACGGACTCTATCATTCCGCCGTGAACGTATTCGCTCGCATAGATCCTCAGCTTGTTCCTCCTGCTTTCCTCCAAGACCGTTATCGTCAACCCCTTCTCGACGACGTGCCTTCCCTCTTCATCAGCATAGGTTATCGAGACTGGAATGGAATACGATTTTCCTGCAGCGATCTCGTTCACGAACACCTTGAAGGAGAGCTCTTTCTGGTCCTCGGGAGCCAAGTCTCCTAGCTTAATCGATGGAGCGCCTTCTAGGATCGTTAGGGGCGGGTTTGGAAGCTGAGCCAAGGCGATCTCGAAGTTCACATCTCTGGCTGTTTCGGAGCCCTTGTTCGCCACGATTATCTTGAGGGTTTCCTGCTTTGCGGGTTCGAGGATCGGGTTCTCGACTAAGACATCTAAGACCACTCCGACCCCTCCAAGAGGCTCAACCCTGATCAAGAGCTCATGAGACTCTTCGACCAAGATGCCATGAGAGTTCTGGTATCGCAGATCCACCACTATGCTTGAGACGCTGTCCGCCAGAGCTCTGCCGACGAAAACCTTGAGAGGTATACTCGTAGAAGATCCTGGATCAAGATTTCCTATGAAATGCCTTCCCTCGCCCTTCAAGATCGCTAAGCCGCTGGAGCCCGACCTAACCCAAGCCTCAACCGATGAGGCGGAGGCGGATCCAGAGTTCTCTAAGATTAGCTGAAGATCCTCAGATTTTCCAGGCTTAAGCACGTTCACGCTTAGGCTGGGCCTGAGTATGCTTCTTCCAGTAACGGTGAACCTGACCTTGACATGGCCTATGGTTATCGTGTCCTCATCCCACTCCACATACTTCAGGGCGAGGCTTGCGACATGCTCGCCGACCTCAACCTCCTCTCCAATGTCTAGGAGAAAGCTCAGGTAGAACCGCTCTCCTGATGGTACCTGCCTGCTGACGGATGGGCCTGCTATGCTCTGACCGCTCCTAGAATCCTTGAATCCTTCTGGGAGATATAGGAGGCCTTCGACGTATCTCAGAGGCTCATCCATGGTGTTCACCAGCTCGACGATCAGTTGGACGTTCTTGTCCCCTGGAGCTACCTCGATCTTCGTGTTCAGATCTCCGAACCAGGCGTCTGAGAACACTATGTCTGGGACGGAGTTGGCTGAGATCGCTGGCAGGATCGCCGCTAGCAATAGGAGGCAGACCAGGATCAGGCTAATTCTCCTCATAGATCACACCATCCCTCATCTTAACGATCCTTTTAGCTGGGGCAGCGGTCTCAGGGTTATGGGTAACAACCACGAGGGTTATTCCAAGCTCTCGGTTCAGCCTGGTCAGCAGCTCAACGACCTCTCCGGCGGACGCCGAGTCGAGGTTTCCCGTCGGCTCATCAGCCAGAATTATCCTAGGATCAGTCACTATCGCTCTCGCAATAGCAACCCTTTGCTGCTCTCCTCCGCTCAGCTCCATGGGCTTATGGTTCATCCTGTGGGCTAAGCCCACGCGCTCCAAGGCTTCCTTAGCCTTTCTAAGCCTTCTCTCCCCATTAACTCCTCTTACCACGAGCGGGAGCATGACGTTCTGAAGAGCTGTAAGCCTCGGTATCAAGTTGAAGGTTTGGAAAACGAATCCGATGAGCCTGTTCCTAAGCATGCTGAGCTCCTCATCGCTCAGCTTACTCGGATCCCTACCCTCTATCAGGACCCTACCTTTAGTTGGCCTATCGAGAGCGCCTGCGAGGTGGAGGAAGGTTGATTTACCGCTTCCAGAGGGCCCCATAACTGCTACATGCTCTCCTCGATCTATCTCTATGCTGAGACCTCTGAGCGCTGGAACCTCGACCTTCCCAAGCTTGTAGATCTTCCAAACGTTCTCGAACTTTATCGCAGCTTGCTCCAAGGTTTGCACCCAAAGAAGTGCGAGCTAACTCGACAATAAGAATATTTTGTAACTCTTGGAGTATTATTCAGCTATGAGCGGGGTGGATAGGCTCATTAAAGCTCTCAGGAAGCTCGGGCTCACCGAGTATGAGGCGAAGGCATACATAGCTTCAATAGAGCTGGGAGAAGCTGAAGCTCTCGAGATCGCGAGAAGGTCGGGAGTCCCTAGAACTAGGATTTATGACATCTTGTCAAGGCTTGAGAGCCTCGGCTTAATCCAGAGACTCTTAGGCTCCAGGCCAGCGGTTTATATCCCCATACCTCCAGAAAAGACTCTTGAATCGTTGAAAAACAAGCTCGTCGAAGAGATTTCCCAAGCCCTGGATAGGCTGAAGCTCATGTACGCTTCCTCTAAGGCTCTCTCAAGATGCGATGTAATCCTGCTTAGAGGGATGCAGGCGTATAAGGCTGGGCTAGACCTGATAGCAAGCGCTGAGGAAGATGTGTTGGCCAGGATAGTTTATCTGCCCCTAAGCGTCTTCGAGAAGCTCGTTGAGAAGCTTAGAGACGCTAAGCGGAAAGACCGCAAGATATACTTGTTTCTCGATGTGAGGCTTCTTCGAAGGGAGATTCCTCTAGAGGCTCTCGAGGATGTTCTCAGGGAGTTCGACGGCAAGATGTTCAGCCCTCCCATGCCCTTCAGCTTCATCGCATCAGACTTCCAAGACCTTCTCCTACTCTACGCGTCTCCAGATCAGCCCGAAAGATGCTATGGCTTCCTAGTCCACGGAGTCGGCGAGATCGGGAAGATAGTCAAGGAGCATTTATCCAAGGGGGATCTTTAGATAAGCCGTGAACTATCAGCCTAATCCTCCAAGCTCGATGAAATCAAGAAACTCTTGGGTTGAGCCGAATGTCTTGTAGAATGTCGAGTTCGCCACGAACGACACGTGGACCAACGGTATCTGCGACTCCCATCTTTCCAGCCATATGGTGATCGCCTCCTCAGCGGGCTTGGGCTCGATAGATGACCCATGAACGGGCTGAAGCTCAGCCACCCCCTCCTTGATCATCGAGAGCTTCAGGTTGGGATTGATCCATAGCGGGTTCAGGTACGCCGTCTCCTCGCCTAGATTTTTCTTGAAAGACGTCTTAAGCGCATAGCTTACGTCCGTGAGGTATAGACCAGCAGGATCTATCACCATGAACTTCTCGCCGACCTTATAGAGCAACGCTATGTGGCCTATCTCAGGCGCCCCCTTCAATCCTATCAGGTAGATGCTCTCCCCGTCTCCAAGAACTTGCGCTAGAAGGGCGTAAGATAGGAGCGCCAAATCCTCGCAATCTCCTCCCCTCCTGTTCAAAGTTTCAGCCGGGGACGAGATCCTATCCATTGCCTTCCAGAGCTTTCCATCAACTATGATTTCGTGAAAGTCGTCTGGAATATACTGCAAGTTAATCAAGATCCAGGTTAACACCTTTTCGGCCTTCTCGGACGGTTGCTCGCTTCTTGAAAGCTTTAGCTTGCTGAGGGCTAGAGACTTAAGGCTCGAAGATTCTAGGAAGGAGGCTCTGATGATCTTAGGTAGATTTTCGGGCTCTATGAGCACCTTCATCGAGAGCGATTCTAAAAGGATCTTAAGCTCATCATAATCCTTCTTTAGAGCCGTATAGTTGGAGCTCAAGAAGCTGTAGTTCGCTGACAACGCTCGGTAAAGCTCCTCAACCCTGCTCAGGTTATTTCTCAAAGACGTCAATTCATCTCTTAGATCGCTCACAGCTTGACGTAGCTTCAAGCTCTCGTTCGCCAGCCTCTCATTCTCCTCGCTTACCTGCACGTAGGATAGCTTGAGCTCATTATAGCTTGATTCGAGGGCTTGGCTGCGAGCTAGAAGATCCTCGTATTGTAGGGCAAGCTTCTCGTAATTTTCTCGGAGAGAGTCGTAGGCGGATCTGAGGTTGAAGGTTGCTTGAATGGCGTAGATGCTTATTAGCAGAGAAGCGGCCACGCATAAAGCTAAGATAGCTGTCTGAAGTCTTGACACCCGCTCACCTAGCCGTTAAATGGTAGGTTGAGAGCTTTATCTTTTGATGGAACTAGAATACATGTCTTGAACCTCTTCCAAAGCTCATCTTTCTAGGTCTTCCTTCTCGCTAGGAGCTTGTTTATGGCGTTCGTCATGGCTTCGACGCTCGCCATCACTATGTCTTCCCTCGCCCCCCTAGCTGATACCAGGTTACCCTTCTCGTCCTCAACCTTGATGATGACCTCCGCCACGGCGTCAGATCCCCCTGTGACAGCCTCTATCCTGAACTCTCTCAAGCTTATCTTGGCTAGGTTCTGGGTTATCTTTTGTATCGCCTTCAAGGATGCGTCAACTGGACCGACCCCTGTCTCGGCTGAAACGTATTCCTTGCCCTTGACGAGGAGCTTGACGGATGAGGTGGGCATCACCCCTGTTCCAGTTACGACCACCAGCTCCCTCAGGTTCACGATCTTCTCCTCCTCCGCAGGCGTCTCGATGACCGATCTAGCTATCGCTAGGACGTCCGTGTCCGTTACGGTCTTGCCCTTGTCTCCAAGATCCTTAACCCTTCTCAAGATCTCAGCGAGCTGGCTTTCCGTGGGCTTTAACCCGCTCTCCTCGAGTATGGTCTTGATCCCATGTCTTCCAGCATGCTTGCCTGCGACGATCTTCCTCACCCTTCCGACGAGCTCTGGCTTGAAGGGCTCGAATGCGCTGGGCTCTATCACCACGCCCTTGACGTGGATTCCAGACTCGTGGGCGAACGCGTTGTCTCCTACGACGGGTTTATGCGGCTGAAGCTGGACTCCAGTAAGCCTTCTAACCATCTGGGAGGTGGCATAGATCTTCGTCGTGTCCACGTTCGTCTTCTTCCCGTAGAGGAGGGTCAAGGCCATGACGACCTCCTCCAGGGAGGCGTTTCCAGCCCTCTCACCTATCCCGTTGACGGTCACATGAGCTTGAGCTGCTCCAGCCTCTATCCCCGCGAGAGTGTTCGCGACGGCTAGGCCGAAGTCGTTGTGGCAGTGAACGCTTATCGGTATCTTCACGACCCTTCGGATCTCCGATACAAGCTCATACATGGCCCTAGGAGTCATTATCCCCACCGTATCCGGTATATCTATCCTGTCAGCTCCAGCCTCCTCCGCGACCCTGCAAACCTCCTTCAGAAAGCTCAGCTCAGTTCTGGTCGCATCCATCGGAGAAAACTCGCATACAAACCCATGATCCTTGACGTAGGCTATCGCATCAGAGATCCTCTCCAAGACTTCCTCTCGGCTGATCTTGAGAACATCTCTCAGGTGAATGTTACTCGTCGAGAAGAAGGTGTGAATTGAGTCTGGGTTAACGCTCATCGCCGCATCTATGTCCCTTCTATCCGCTCGTGCGAGAGCGCATACTTCAGCCTTCAGCCCAGCCTCAGCGATGAGCTTAAGAGCAAGCCTCTCGCCTTCCGATGCCGCTGGAAAACCTGCTTCGATCACGTCCACTCCAAGCCTATCGAGCTGTATCGCGAGCTCAAGCTTCTGCTCAGGAGTTAGGCTTACCCCTGGAGTCTGCTCACCATCTCTTAGGGTTGTATCGAATATCCTGATGATCTCGCTCAAGGCTGCCTCTCCGAAAGATGGATCCCTAATTAAGCTTTTTGCCCTCTCAAGCTCTCCAAAATCGTCTCAGGTTTATCATCCGCCACCAGGCTTCCATCCTCCAGAACTATTACCCTATCCGCTATGGACTCCGCGAGCGAGTAATCATGAGTCGCTATGACGCAGCCCACCCCAGATGCCGCGAGCTCCTTCATCATGGAGACTATGAGCCTCCGCTTTCTCAAATCGAGATGTGCTACAGGCTCATCCAAGAGAAGCAGCCTCGGATTGACAGCCATCGCTCGGAGTATGGATATCAGCTGAGCTTCTCCAGCCGACAGCATGCTGATCGGCTTATCCCTTAGATGGGCTATCCCGAGCTTCTCGATTAGCTTATCAGCGGCCTTGAAAGCCTCGCTCCTTGAATAGCCTCTCAAGAGAAGCCCATAAGCCAGGTTATACAAGGTAGATCCCTTGAGCAGTATCGGCTTCTCGTGGACGTAGATCACCTTCCTGCGCAGATCAATTTTATCATCGCTTCCAAGCCTCCAGAAATCTCTTCCCCAAGCTCTAACCGATCCTCTCAGCGGTCTATACAGGAGGGCGGAGACCTTGAGCAAGGTAGTTTTACCGCTTCCATTAGGCCCTGTTATCACGGCTACCTCGCCTTCACGAAATTCTGTGGAAATATTTCTCAAGGCCCACCTCTCGGATCCTAGGTACCTGAACCAGATTCCCTCAAGCCTAAGGCTCATGCGATCTGCAGCCTCCTCAAGGTTCTAAGCGACATCGAGATCGCTACGAGAAGAATTACGAGGATTCCGCCGAGCATCAGCGCTAGCTCGAACTCTCCTCTAGACACCTCCAACGCTATCGCGGTCGTTATCACCCTCGTATACCCTCTTATGTTCCCGCCTATCATCAAGGCTACTCCCAGCTCCCCCAAAGCCCTAGAGAAAGACATGACTATCGAGGCCATGAGCCCAGGGAGAGACTGAACCAAGACCAGCTGCATCGCCTGCCTCTCTGTCGCCCCCAGGGTTAAGGCCAGCTCCCCATAGCTTTCCTGAGCATGAGCTAGGACCCTGAAGCTCGTCGAGATTAGTAGTGGAGATATTAGTATCGCCTGTCCAACTGTTATCGCATAGGGCGTGTAGAGGAGGTTCAAGACCCCTAGGGGGCCTCTGCCGCATAGAAGCATATACATTAGCAATCCCACCAAAACCGTTGGCAGGCCTACGATCGCCTCAACTACCGGCATCAAGATCTTAGAAAGCCTGCTTGATCTTGAAATGATGTAGGCTGAGGGAATACTCCAGGATCCAGCGAGCAGGGTCGCCGTTCCAGATATTGCCAAGGACCTGATCGTTATCTCAAAGAGCTCATCAATCATTTCAGGTTCCTCCCGATCGTATCAGCTTGCGAGCATCTCCCAGAATTTCTCCAACTGTTCCAAGTTGCCTTCAGCAGGTCTGAATAGTGGTTGGCCGAACTTATTGATGCCGTATTCCGCTATCAGAGATTGAGCATCCTTGCTCACGAAGTCCATGAAGCTCACTGCGAGATCTCTCTCGCGGCCCGTGCAAGAAGAAACCAGATAGACGCTGTACACGTTTATCAGCTCTGAGCCCCCCTGATATAACAACTCGAGATTCGATATTTTCCCTTCCTTTTTGAACTTCAGGTAGGTTCCCAGATCGGATAGCACGTAAGCCCTCTTCTCGTTTGCAACCAGCAAGGTGTGGCCCATGCCGCTTCCAGTCTCCATGTACCATGACCTCCCGCGAGGATCGAGTCCAGCCTTATCCCATAGTGAGAGCTCCCTCACGTGAGTGCCAGAGCTGTCCCCCCTGCTCACGAAAACAGCTTCTCCCCGCTCCCCAGCCTCATATATCTTGATGAAAGCCTCTATCGGGCTTTCGGAATCCCGTATACCCGCTGGATCTGACGCTGGACCAGCTACGATGAAGTAATTGTAGGCGAAGATCCTTCGATCACTTATCACTCCCTTCAAGATATATTTCTTCTCAAGGCTGGGGGCGTGGACGAAGACCAGGCAGGCGTCTCCGAGCTCAGCCTTCCTTAGAGCTTCACCGCTTCCAACAGGTATGAAATCTAAGCTTACTCGAGGCTGCTTTTCTGAGAACTTGTCTGCTAAGAACTCAAGGAGCCCCGTAGCATAAAGGCTGGTGGTCGTCGCAGCTCTCACTCTAACTTCCTGGCCGGCTAGAAAAGCTATCGAGAAGCTGAGCGAGATCAAGGCGAGAATAGCTAGAGTTATTAGGGCTAAGCGAGCTCGCCCCACGATTTCACCAGAAAGGATTACGGGGGGCGTTATTTATCGTTATCGGATTTCGGATAACGGATATCCTGCTAGGGACGCGCTTCAAAGCCCAGCGACCCTCTCCCAACCCATCAACCATAACCAGACCATTTTTCATAATGCTCACGACCATCCTCAGACATTCCCACATGGCGATCAGATCCATTTTCAAATGAAACTTTGCGCTAACCCGCATTTGAACTCTTTCCAGCAATGGAAATGATGTTTCCTTATCTCTTTAGAAGGCTTCATTTAATCTATTCCATTACATTGGATGCAAAGAATAGTTGAAGAAAAAATGTTAGTGCTTACAAACCTGTACGAATTCGTCTACGCTCTTAATCATCTTGGGTCTGGCTCCTCCCGTAACACGAGACACCTTGTCGATAAACTCCTCTATCTCCTTCCCGGCTATCACGCCTATCTCTAGTTGAAACACTCTTGTTTCTTGAGGCTTGATGTATTGTAATGTCCCCCAGGCCCGCTCCTGAGCTCTTCCAACTGGTAAAGCATTGCCAGGTTCCATGCCGACGACGTAAGTGCCTTCTCCCATCATCTTCCACTCCGTGAACCTGTGAAGCGTATCTCTTTTGAATTTCACGTAAACTCCGACTCCATCCAACAGGTTATTGTTTATTATGGCAGCGTATGCGTATCCATCTTCATCGGCCATCATGTCATGGAAGTAAACTTTCTCAGCATATCCTTTCACCGGCTTATGAAAGATGTCAAACTTTTCAGCATCTTTCAAGGCTTCCTGATCTCTTGGAACATACATCCTAGACGTGGAGATGAGCCTCGATCCTTCATCGACGATCGGGAAACCTATGTTGATATGGTAAAGTATCATTAATGGCTGCTCGTAAGCTCCCTCATTTGTGACCTCATCTCTTATCCGGATTACTTTCTCACCTAGTTTTCCCTCGATCCGCCTTCTAAGAACCATGTTAGGTTCAAAAACTCTCGCCTCTCTAAGCTCACCCTCGATCCACATTACATAATCGTCTTCTTGCCATCTTCCTCCCAGCCCAGTTAACCTGGCCGGCGTGTAGGAGATTCTCCCATGAAGGCCGAGCTCCTCTTCCAATACTTGAGAGGTTCTGGGATCTGTGAAGATGTCTTTTGTCGGGACTCCCATGTAAGTCAGACCGCATGTCGTTACAAGGCCTCCAAAGAAGCCTCTAAGCCACCCCCAGCTCTCAGGCTCATAAAAATGCGGCGAAATTATTCCCGTAGGACTTATCCATGCTAAAGGAATTCCCCTATACTCAGCGTTAGCGATGTCTAGACCTCGATCAACGGTTATCAAAACATTGAGCTCTCCAGTTCTCATCTGAGCTACCCTAACACCCTTCTCAGGGCCATCTTCCAGCTCCAACAGCTTAATGCCACCCAATTGATCTACACTACCTACTCGTCGAAGAAGATCCTCCTTACGAAAACTCCTTCCAAAGAACTTAACCATGCGCTAAGGTTTTCATAACTGAAATTTAACTTTTCATGAGATACTATCCTAAACTTACGGATTGTAATTGTTAACTAAGGAATTAATTAAATTTTTCTTTTCCAAAGTGTTAAAGTGGAAGTTCTAGCGAATTTTTCTTAGTAGCAGGTCATAGCGTGTAAAGAAAGGATCCATTGACAACCTAACCAACTGGGCAGACGACAAGCAAATCTAGAGTTCTAAGGAAACATAAGTGCTTTTTCCACCTTAATCTACATAGACTTTTTGCTAATCTCTTTTATCATTTCTTTTCTTCAACCATTTCCTGAGATCCAAACAAAACAGTTCTATCATCGCAGTTATCATTGAAAGATTGCACCTTTTAGAATTCACCGATTTTAGAGCACTTTTGCTATCATAAAATTTATAATGATGTGAGAATTATAGCACACTTCGTGAAAGAAAAGGGAATATTTCCGAGAAAGACTAGAGATCGAAAGGTGATCTTTATTGATGTTAAACGATGTACAGGTTGTCAGGTATGCATGTTAGCTTGCTCAACATATAATGAGGGGAAGAGTAGTTTACATCTTTCTCGGATAAGAGTCTATACCGACTTCACTTCCTATGAATTCAGGATAAATTACTGCATTCAATGTGAATTTCCTACTTGCCTTTATCACTGCCCAGTAGGCGCTATTAAGATCGACGAAAAGGGAGTAGTGTTCGTCGATGAGAACTTGTGCACTGGCTGCGGTATGTGCGCTAAAGTTTGCCCATTCGATGCTATAACTATAGTTACAGTAGATGGCAGTAATAAGGCAGTGAAATGTGATCTTTGCCGCTCAAGAGAAGAAGGTCCTATTTGCGTGGAAATGTGTCCCACCGGAGCTCTAAGGCTTATTAGTTGGAGACCAGATTTATTCAGAGGTTGGAAATATGTATGGATGGAAGGGAGAAATACTTCATGTGGATTTGACGAACGAGAAGATCTGGAAGGAAAAGATAGACAAGGATGTTAAAAATTACTTAGGTGGTAGAGGAATAGCCGCACTAATAGCTTGGAAGGAGATCCCAAAAGGCGTAGATGCATATGACCCCGAGAACAGGCTGATAATTATGACTGGCCCTTTAACGGGTACTCCTGCCCCAACAAGTGGAAGGACAATAATATGTAGTGTGTCGCCTAGGGTCTATCCTAAACCATGGTACACTCACTCAACCATGGGAGGTTATTTTGGTCCTATGCTTAAATATGCTGGTTTCGATGGAATAGTTGTAAAAGGTGCATCAGAAACCCCCAAGTATCTATGGATAAATGATAAAGAGGTTGAAATCATTGAGGCAGAGAAACTCTGGGGATGGGGAACACGAGCTACACAAAGATATCTGAAAGATGTATATGGAGAAGAAGTTCAAATCATATGTATAGGACCAGCGGGAGAGAAGAAAGTAAGATATGCTGCAATATGCCACTCAAAGGAAAATGCATCTGGACTTAGCGGTTTTGGGGCAGTTATGGGCTCTAAGAAACTGAAAGCAATTGCTGTTAAGGGAACAGACGGGATAAATATAGCTGATAAGGATTCATTTTTAGAGGTATGTAAAAAGGCCATGAAGCTCTCTAAGGGCTCACCAGCACTTGACTATTTTATGAAGAAACGTTACATAAAGAAGAAGTATAGACCTGTATGCACACAAGCTTGTACTTTGGACTGTCTTTTAGGCAGCATCTATAAGAATGTGCCTTCTAAGTTTGGAGCAAATTACATTCAAAGCGAACTACTATTCTGTATAGGTAATCTCTGGATCCATGGTGCAGAAAAGACAAAATATGTCAGTGACGAAATCGCCGTTCCTGCAGCAAAATCTTTCGGGGTAAGAGACGGCGTAGAACTGCATGCATTATGCGATGACCTAGGTCTGGACCTCACGTTAATACTTTACCTGCAGCCCTGGCTTATCGCATGTAAAAAGGAGGGCATTACTTCATTAATGGATGTAGATATAAACCCAGAAGACCCTGAATGGTTTGCCGAATTTCTAAGAGAAATAGCATTAAGAAAAACTGAGCTAGGGAATCTGCTGGCAGAAGGATTGAGAAGAGCTGTCGAAACAATAAAGGACAATTTACCGGAAAAGCTTATCACCTTAGGTAGTGTGCTTGAGTTCGCATATGGATTTTTTGCTCACCGAGAAGGAAGAATATGGGATCCAGAGCCGAACCCCTATTGGATTGTTAGCGCGATAATGTATGCTACAGAAAGTCGAGACCCTACGATCGGCTCTCACGCTTCATATCTTCATTTAGCGAACATATATCTCGATAATCCAAAGAAAAATTTGGAGAAGCTAAAATCCCTTGCTAGAAGAGTGTGGGGTAAAGAAGCTGCAGTAGAACCTGGTTGTCAGTATAAGCCAGAGATCGCAATATGGATTCAGCATCGGCATATCATACTTGATTCATTACCACTATGCGGTTTCGTTTTTCCAAGGATAATGAAGCCTATAGCGACGGATGAAGAATGGAATGAGACTGAAGATATTTATGGAGACATTGATTTAGAAGCAGAGCTTCTCACAGCTTGTACCGGGGTGGAATTCACCACCAAGGAATTAGAGAAAATCGGTGAGAGGATATTTAATCTAGAGAGAATAATCCTGGCAATTAAATTTGACAGAGATAGAAAAACAG
>CAYXHS010000003.1:0-463 GCA_964465105.1 uncultured Nitrososphaeria archaeon | reverse complement strand
ACTTCGAATTGCCATGTAAAAGTGATGGATCTAAAATCTCTAGAGAAGAATTCGGCAAGCTATTGGATAAATACTATTCTTTGAGAGGATGGGACCCCGAGACGGGCATCCCAACTAAAGATAAAATAAGAGATTTAAACTTAGATGAAATAGTAGATCTTAATAGATTCTCTTTAAGATGAAATCTTCACAGAGAACTTCCCCTAAAGCACAAAGGATTTGTAATGGTGGATTAAGACGCTCATACTGTAATGACAAAAGATAAGATATCCACAAGTATTAGAAAGCGTCAAAATAAAGGGAAGAGCGGGACCTAAAAGCTTCTTCTACTTCTATTGCCTAAAATTTATTCACCTACGAAGATTGATCCGCTTCAAGGTCGTGGCAACCTTGCTTCCGAATTCTCTCGTCGTTGAGCGGCCACCTAGATCCGGCGTTAGGACTCTGCCTTCTTCAAGCGTCT
>CAYXHS010000002.1:0-31186 GCA_964465105.1 uncultured Nitrososphaeria archaeon | reverse complement strand
TTTCAATCGTGGAATTCCCACAAATATTAGCCTATAGAAAATTTTCGGGAAGGATTATTTATCCTATGCCGGAAGACTATGAGCTAGCATATAAGCTCCAGCTAAAGCTCATGAAGGCTGGGAAACCAAAACCATTTTCAGACTTACTCATAGCGGCAATATGCATAAACAGGAATGAGGAACTAATAACAAATGATGAAGACTTTAAAGATATAGCAAATACATCAAACTTGAAATTGAGAAAACAAAAGTAATACATACATCCCGATCAATCGTATAAGCTTTCAGACTTAATGAGGGTACTTTTTGGGGTCAGAGCTCAAGATCCCAATCATCGCGCTCAGCCTGGTCAGACACATCATCCCCAGATGTCTCAGCTTTCTTCTCTGCTTTTATTCTTTCTCCTCGCTGGGTTCGCCTCGTCCTTTATCCTTGTAGCTGGAACCTTATCCTGTCTAGCTCTTTGTCTCCTCCGAGGATTTTCATGAGCAGGAGGAGGTGGTCTGTTGTGTAGAGTTTCTCTAGTGTGGCTTCGCTTTTGCTGAGGTCTCCTCGATATTTTTCCTCTATCTTGATTAGCCCCATCTCTTGTAGGATTTTCTCCGCGTCGCTCATCGCGGCTTGAAGCTCCCCCATGTCTTCTAGGCTTAGCTGCCTGGCGCTCCAGATTATCGCAAGCATGTCTTTTAGGTCGCTCTCCCATGCCGATCCGTAAAGGAGGAGAAGGGCTTTCAGGACGTCTATGGCGGCCTTGTTGGCCGCTGATTCATCCTGCCTTTCCAGAAGGCTTCTAACCTGTTTCTCCAAACTCTCATCCAATCCTATCTCACAGGAGGATGTATTCTGAACTTCTTTTAAGGATTTTTAGCTGCTTCTAGGTGCGGCCGACTGGAAGAGGGGGCTCATAGTATTTAAGCTCTCTCCGCGAAATTGTATATTGGTTGCTGAGGTGGATGAGAGGTGCTTCAGGAAGTTTCCGCCGGCGCGGTTGTATTCTATCTTGGGAATGAGGTCGAGTACCTTCTCCTGCATTATGAGGCTGGGCACTGGGATTTCCCGAAGGGGGCGATCGAGCCCGGCGAGTCTGAGCTCGACACGGTTAAGAGGGAGGTTTGGGAGGAGACGGGCATAAAGGATCTTGAAATAATACCTGGATTTAGGAAGAGGATCCAATACTTTTATCGGAAGTCTCGGCAGCTAGTCAGGAAAACGGTCATCTTCTATCTCGCGAGGTCTTTCACGAAGGATGTCACGCTATCCTACGAGCACGTGGGCTACATATGGCTGGGATATGAAGACGCTTTGAGAAGATTAACTTTTAAGACGGCTAGAGAGACTCTCCGAGAGGCTCATGAGTTCCTGCTCCGAAAAACTCAGCTCCTTCGCCAATCGAGGCTGCAGGATCACGTGGTGGAGGAGGATGAGCGGAAGTAGGAGGCTTTTGCCAGCTCTTCTGGCCGCATTCCTGCTGCTCTCATGCTTTTCGATGGCATATGGCCAAGCTGAGGGGTCCCTGACGGTTTTCGTTCAAGATGCCTTAGGAAGCCCGATCGGAGGCCTCGAAGTTCATCTGATAAAGGGCGAGGAGGTTAGAAAGTTCGTTACGAACTCGACCGGCTATGCTGAGTTTCGACATCTCTCGCCAGGAGAATATGTTTTGAGAGCTAAGCTGGACAACGTTACGGTCGCTGAGAAGCTCGTGAAGGTTCCAGAGGAGCGGGAGGTGAGCCTAACCGCGCTGCTGAGCACGGTCAAGCTGAAGCTGGTGAACCTTGATGGGGAGCCTGTTGGAGGCCTCGAGCTCGTGATGGAGAGCGCCGGCTACAAGGCCTCAGCGAAGTCGAATGAGAAGGGAGTGATCAGGCTTGAGAGAATTCCCTATAGCAGTCTCGAGGGAGTTGGAAGCTACTCGATGAAGATCGAGATGAGGGGCATACTGGTTTACGAGCGTTCTCTCGAAGTCGATGAGCCCATGATCTCCGAGAACATCACCCTCCCGCTTCTAAGCCTCAGGCTGACCATCGTGAACCTCGAGGGAGAACCGGTTCCCCAGCTAAAAGTAAAGTTATCTTCAGAGGGCTACTCGGCTGAGAGCGAAGCTGCTAATGGGACCGCTCTCTTCAAGAACCTGCCATCCTCGAGCCTCGAGGGCGTGGGAGCTTACGAGATAAACGTCAGCATGAGGACCGCTGGAGGCTATATGCCGATATACTCGGAGAAAAGAGCTCTCGAATCCAGTCAAAGCCTTTCGCTCATCGCCGACCTAGCGAAGCTAAGCGTGAAGGTTGTAGATAGGGAGGGCGGTCCGGTTAGGGGGGTCAGGGTTCTCTTGAGCAACGAGCTCATGGGGAACTTCACGCTCGGGGCAACCGACAAGAACGGGGTCGCCGTCTTCAAGAACGTTCCGCTCAGCAGGGGGAGGGTGAGCGTTGGAGCATACTCCGCTATGGTATTCAGGGCTGGGAAGCTCATAGGCGAGGAGAAGTTCGAGGTGACGAAGGTCGAGGAGACAGTAAAGCTGGTCGTGGAGAGGGGGGAGGTTAAGCTGAAGATTCTAGATTATCGCGGTAACCCGCTTACAGGCTATCAGATCACCCTAGTAGATCAGCTTAGTGGAGAGAAATACAACGCGACGACCGATGATGGGGGCGAAGCCGTCTTCAGGATCTTCTACGGCCCATACGACCTCGAGGTCTACAAAGATGGCAAGCTGATACACTCCTCTCAAGTCAGGTTGAATGAGAGGAGTGTGGAGCTCAGGCTAAAGGAGGTGAACTTCCCGATAACCATCCAAGTCATAGACTCCCTAGGAACTCCAATAAGCTCGGCGCACATCAAGCTATATGTTGGAAGCGAGCTTCTGCTCGAGAAGGATCTAAACGGGGAGCCGATAACCTTGAGCCTTCCTCAGCCAGCCGAGCTACGCTGCGACATATACTCCGACGCGGGTCAGCTCATCCATAGGGAAAGCATCTATGCGAGCGAGCCCTCAAGCCACGTCATAGAGCTCAAAGACTACGTCTATCTTAACGGACTAGTCAGATTGGAGCCCATAGCCTCGGGGATAGTTTTGACCCTGTTCGCCGCGAGCCTGCTGTTCTCCGTCATCCTGCTTAGGAGGGTTAGAAGAAAAGGCTAATAACTTGCAGATATTCTCTCTTATGAGCCTAGTTGACTCAGCGTGAGGAAGCTAGAGGAGGCAAGCCGAGCTGGACTCTAAGCAGAAATCCCACGGAAATATGTAATCCGCAGTGCAGGTATTTCAGGTGCGGTAGAAAGCAGCTCGACTTCAGGAGAAATCCTCCATGGTGCAATTGGGTGAACTCGCCGTGCACGGGATACAAGTGCAACTACGCCTACTGCGTTCAAAGGAAGCTTCTTCCAGATGGCAGATGCGCCCTCTTCGTGAGGAGGAAGACCGAGGAAAGGGAGAAGCCTGAATCTCTTGAGGCTGGATTCAAGATCGGTGCGGCTGAGAAGGTTAGGAAGAAGCTGGATAAGTTCGGGATCTAGGACTTAGCGACGAGATATCCTGAGACGAGTATCAGGGCTCCGCCGACGAGGTCGAGGGCTCCGAGAACCTGGCCTAGGAAGACTAGGCCAAAGATGGCTGCGCTCAAGGGCTCTAAGTAGGTTAGAATCACGGCCTTATGAGCTTCGACGGATCCCAGCCCATAGAGATACATGGTTACCGCGGAGCTCGTATTAACTCCGCCCAGGGTTAGGAGGAGAAGCCAGGAATACGGCGATAGAGTCGGAGGAGTCGGCTGGACTATGAGGGCGAGAAAGACCGCGGCGAAGACGTAGGAGTAGAACGCCGTGACCAGGCTCGGAAACTCTCCTCGAAGCCTTTTCGAGACTATTATAAAGCCAGCATAGCTTAAGCCTGCTAAGAGCCCGTAAAGTATGCCGAGTAGGTTGGAGGCCGACGCTCCGACAACCTCATCCTGAGATATCAGGATAACCCCGATAAAGGAGAGGATCAGGGCGATGATCGCGGTCTTCTCGAGCCTTTCCTTGAGGATTATCGGCGAGAGGATTGCGGTGAAGATTGGGGCGAGATAATTTAGGAGGACTGCGTTCGCGATCGAGATGAGCTTCATGGATGCGAAGAGGAAGGCCCAGCCCAAGCATAGGAGGAAGCCGTTCAAGAGCATGAGCTTCCAGCTCTCCGCGATCCTGAGGAGATCCACTCTCCTGAAGAGGAGCATGAATGGCAGAAGGATTATCGACGCTAAGAGGACCCTGAAGAACGCTATGGTAAAGGCGTCGAGCGGCAGAGAGTTCACTATGACGCCATTTGATCCCCAGATTATGGCCGCCGAGGAGATCGCGAGCACTCCGAGAGACCTGGAGTTCTTCCGCATCCTCGCCTCCGATAACCTTTAGGAGAAGTTAAAATATACTCCGTTTACCTAGCTCTTGGATCAAGCGATGGAGTTGATGTGAATGGGAGGAATGCTGGAGAAGCGATGGGATCCGAGCATCGAGCTTGAGATCCTGAAGACATGGGAGAAGGAGAAGATCTACAAGTTCAATCCTAGAAGCCGAAAACCGATCTTTGTCATAGATACTCCTCCACCCTATCCCTCTGGAAGGCCATGGCATATAGGGGCTGCAGCCCACTACTCTCAGATCGATATGATCGCTAGAACAGCTAGGATGATGGGATATGAAGTCTACTTCCCGATAGGCGTCGATAGGAACGGGCTTCCAGTCGAGATCTACACGGAGAAGGTTAGGGGAATCTCGATCAGGGAGGTTTCCAGGGAGAGGTTCTTGGAGCTCTGCAGGGAGACCTTGGACAAGCTCGAGGCGGAGATGATCCAGCTCATGAGAAGGATGGGGCTCAGCGGAGACCTCGACAACTATTATCGCACGGACTCGGAGGAGTATAGAGCCCTGACCCAGGAGACTTTCATCGAGCTGTGGAACCGCGGCCTGATCTACTCAGCCACCAGGCCGAACAACTATTGCTGGGAGTGCGGAACCACGATAGCCGACGCTGAGATCGAGTATGAGGAAAGACCTGCAAAGCTCGTTTACATAAGGTTCAAGGTGAAGGAAGATGGAAGCGACCTCCTGATAGCTACGACGAGACCAGAGCTTCTCGCGGCATGCCAAGCCGTGATAGTAAACCCCGACGATGAACGCTACCTCCACCTCCACGGCAAACACGCCATAATTCCGATCTATGAGAGGGAAGTGGAGATAATACCTCATCCAGCCGCAAGGCCTGAGTTCGGGACAGGGGCCGTGATGGTCTGCAGCTATGGAGACTACACCGATGTCCTATTGTTCAGGGAGCTTGGGCTCAAGGAGATAGTTGCAATAAATCGGGATGGAAGGATGACCGAGGCTGCTGGAAAGTATGCTGGGATGAGGATAGAGGAGGCGAGAGAGGCGATAATCAGAGACCTGAAGGAGCTCGGCCTGGTTGAGAAGATCGAAGACATAACTCACAGGACCCCAATCTGCGAGAGAAGCGGGACCCCGATCGAGATAATCCCCATGGAAGACTATTACCTGAAGCAGCTTGAGTTCGCCGAGGAGCTCGAGAAAAAGTCTGAGAAGATGAAGTTCCATCCTGAGAGCCATAGGAGGCTTCTGATAGATTGGATAAGCTCGCTCAGGATAGATTGGCCGATAAGCAGGAGAAGAGTCTACGGGACGGAGATACCGATCTGGTATTGCGAGAAATGCGGAGAGCCTCATCTCCCCCCGCCTGGAAGATATTATCGGCCATGGGCTGAGAAACCTCCCTTCAAGAGATGCAAGAAGTGCGGACATGAGAAATTCGTGGGCGAGACGAGAACCTTCGACACCTGGATGGACTCAAGCATCTCGCCGCTTTTCATAACGAGGTATAAGCGAGATGAGAGATTCTTCAAGAAGGCTTATCCGGTGGCGATCAGACCTCAGGGGAAGGATATCGTGAGGACCTGGCTATACTACACGATCCTCAGATGCTATCAGCTGACAGGCAAGATGCCGTTCAAGCATGTTTGGATAAGCGGGACGGGGCTAGATGAGAAGGGTGAGAAGATGAGCAAGAGCAAGGGAAACGTGATCGATCCGGCCCCGATCTTGGAGAGATATGGCGCTGACAGGTTCAGGTTCTGGTGCGCCCAGGAGTCGAGCTTAGGAGAGGATTTCAGGATCTCGGAGGAGAGGATAGCGAACGCTGGCAGGTTCATAACGAAGCTTCTCAACGTCGCGAGATACGTCTCAAGCTTTCCGAGACCTAGAAGGGCTTCGCTCACCCCCTCCGACAAGTGGATCCTGTCCGAGCTCTCCAACATGGTTAGGAGATGCTTGGAGGGCTATCGAGACTTCAACTTCTTCATCCCAGCGACCGCGATCAGAAACTTCACCTGGAACATCTTCGCGGATCACTACATAGAGCTCTCGAAGCAGCGAGCTTATGGCAGAGGGTTCTCGGAAAAGGAGCAGAGGGCGGCGTGGTTCACGCTCCACGAGGTCCTGAGAACGGTTCTTCTCCTGCTCGCGCCGATCTCCCCATTCATAACCGATTACCTTTGGAGGAAGCTATACTCGAAGAAGAGCATTCATCTCGAAAAGTTTCCGAAGCCCAGGTGGAATAGAAGGTATGCGAAATACACCGAGAGGCTGATGGAGTTTAACTCGATGGTCTGGAGGATAAAGAAGGAGAAGGGATTATCCTTGAAAGACCCGATAAGCATCGACATACCAAGGGATCTCAGACCATTCGAGAAGGATTTGGTCGCCATGCATAACATAGTCCGCAGCTAGACCACGCTTCCCTACTCAATTCTCTTGAAGGCTTCGAGGATTAGCTTCGCAGCCTTCCTAACGCTTTCGCCAAGCTTTTCAGCTGTCAGTATCGGAGTCTCCCTGACGACGTTATTGCTCAGGATGAGAACCGCAGCGGACTTGAACCCCCTCAGCCTCGAGACCCCGAAGAGAGCCGCGCACTCCATCTCGATCGCTATCACACCTCGCTCAGCCCACATCCTAGCAAACTCATGGCTTTCAGCGTAAAAGGCGTCATTAGATACCACGGCTCCAATCCTGAAGCTCAACTTCTGCCTCCTCGCCTCCTGGACCAACGCTTCAAGCACCTCATAGTTCGGCGCGAGGGGAAGGTGGACTCCAGGGGCGTAGGTTGCTAGGACTCCGTAGGTGGTGAGGCAGGCGACCGCATCAGGTATCACGAGCTCTCCAGGCTCCATCTCTGGAAGAAGACCGCCTGCTGTTCCAAGCCTGACTATCGTCTTCGCTCCAAGCATCCTAAGCTCCTCGAAGGCTATCGCCGAGGATGGTCCTCCGATCCCATGACAGGCAACCGAGACCCTCAGCCCCTCATAATCCCCCGTGTATACTGGGAATCCCCGATGAAGGTTGACGGGCTTAGGATCCTTGAGGAGCTCTGCAACCTGGTTGACCCTGGCTGGATCACCTACCGCGATGACCTTCTCAGCGACCTCTCCAGGCTTAGCCAAGATATGATAGGGTCCTCCTACCACCATCGAGAAGAGATCAGAAGGCTATCAGATATTAATGTTGACGTATAATGATCCTCGGAGATGGAGGAGGCATATTACGGATACCTGCAGGCGGAGTTCTTCACGATAGGCTTCCTGAAGATCTCTGACAAGCTTGTCAGGATGGGTTTCTATAGAAGCCTCAAGGACTTCGAGAGAGAAGTTTCAGAGCATCGGCCGACCCCAAGACTCAACCTAGAAGCATTCGAAGATCTTCTCCGAGATCTTGAGAGATATCTTTCTGGCCGCCGCGTGAGCTTCGATTATCCTTTCCAGCTTCGAGGAACAAGCTTCCAGAAGAAAGTCTTGAAAACCGTTAGAAAGATCCCGTATGGGGCGACTAGAAGCTATAAGCAGGTTGCGGAGCTTGTTGGAAGGCCTAGGGCGTATAGGGCGGTGGCAAATACTCTAGCGAGAAACCCGCTAGCCTTGATAATTCCATGTCATCGGGTCATCAGAGAGGATGGGAGAATCGCGGGCTCAGGCTTCGGAAGAAAGGTCAGAGAGTATCTGCTTAGGCTTGAGGGAGCTATTGAGTGAGAAGCCGCTTACTTCAGGATTCTTCCCGAATCCATATACCACAGATAGAGGTCGAGCTCCGCCACGCTTATCCCAAGCCTCTCAGCAATCCCTCTCAGCAGCCTCTCGACCTCAAGATACCTTCGCCTGGTCAAAGACCTAAACTCTTCGATCAAACCATATCTTCTGAGAATCCTGAGTATGTGGAAATCTATGATCGCGAGGTTCTTGAAGCCTATGTTCCTGAGGAAGTGGCTCGCCTCCTTAAGGCCGAAACCCTTAACGTTTTCGACGAGCCATTCCCTAAGCCTAAGCTCATCATCGATGCTGCGGACCGCGTCAACTATCTCTTGAAGCCTCTCCCTCGCCTCGACTATGTATTTCGCCCTCGCCTCAGGATACCTGTGGCCCAGCCTCCTAAGCTCCTTCGCCAAGTCGCTGAGCTCCAGCCTCAGAAGCTTATCCCCAAGCTCCTCAACGATCATGAGGCTCCTAGATGCGCTGAAGTTCGCCGCGAGAATGCAGAAGACAAGCTCCTTGAAGACCTCTTCAGGAGTCCCCGACCTCAAGCCTTCAAAAGACCTCATCCTCGACCACACAACGTTCTTAACCTCGGGGTCTGTCATGACCTTCCTGAGATCCTCAACCAGCTTCTCGACGTCCAAGTCCTTCACCAAAAATAGAGTATGGGAGCTCACTTCGAATACGGCGTTACGACTCCCTGAATCCTTAGGATGTGCTTCGTCTGCTTCGCGTGCTCCTCAGCCTCCTCAAGCTTCGTCGTCTTAAAGCCGCAGCCACAGCTAATGACCATCGTAACGGGCATAAGCTTCTCCCAACCTTTCACGGAGAAACCATTTAATAAACCCCTTCCCAAAACAATGTTGGGATGATGAGCAACGTCCAAGTTGAGGCGTGATACACGACGGGCAGGCTGACCACATTTAAGATAACTCCCTCTCATCCGGATCTTTCACAACTTTTATCTTGAAGGCTTTGAGAAGTTTGATTGCTATGCGGAGATTTGAGCTTGCCATTAGGAACGGAATAGTCTTAACTATGAATGCTGAGATGAGAGTCTATAATCCAGGCAGCATCGGAATAAGCGAGGGGAGGATAAGCTACGTCGGAAGAGATGAGATCAAGGGAGAGGAGGAAATCGATGCCAGAGGATGCATCGTGATCCCAGGGCTCGTGAACTGCCACACCCATTCTCCCATGACCCTATTCAGGAACGCGGTCGAGGATCAGCCCCTAGAGAAATGGCTGAAGGAGTATGTCTGGCCCGTCGAGGCCAAGCTGAAGCCCGAGCATGTTAGGGTCGGCGCGATGCTCGCGGCAGCTGAGATGGCTCTCCACGGCATAACCTGCTTCAACGACATGTATTTCTTCATGGAGGAGGTCGCGAAGGCGGCGGTGGAGATCGGGATAAGGGGAGTGCTTTCCGAGGGGCTCGTCGAGCTCTTTAGCTCAAAGTCGTCGGAGGAAGTCTTGAAAAGGGGGGTGAGCTTCGCGGAAAAGTATCACGGCTGGAAAGGGCTCATCTGGGCAGCCTTAGGCCCTCACGCGGAGTATTCCTGCAGCCTAGAGTTCCTCGAGAGGGTTAGAGAGGAGGCTGACAGGCTCGGGGTCGGAATCCACATACACTTGGCAGAGGTAAAGCCTCCTGTGGATGAGTTCATCGAGAAGCATGGAAAGACGCCAGTCCAGGCGCTGGATGAGATAGGCTTCCTGAGGAGAGACGTGATCATAGCTCATGGGATATATCTAAGCGACGAGGACTTGAAGATACTCAAGAGGAGAGATGTTGCGATAGCGTATAATCCGGTCTCGAACATGAAGCTCGCCTCGGGGGCTGCTAGGATAGACGAGATGCTGAGGCTTGGGATCAGGGTTGGCCTGGGAACCGACGGCCCTGGAAGCAACAACACCCTAGACATGATTCAAGACATGAAGATAGCATCTCTCCTCCAGAAGCTTCGATACATGGATCCCCGAAGCCTTCCAGCTAGATCCGCGGTTAGGATGGCCACGAGAGGCGGAGCTGAAGCCCTTGGTCTCGACGATCTGATAGGGAGCATCGAGGTGGGTAAACGGGCTGACATCGTGGTGATCGATACTAGGAAGGTCAGGTATCAGCCGATCAGAGATCCCTACACAGCATTAACCTATTGCGGCTCAGGCTCCGACGTAAAGGACGTCATCGTAGACGGCAAGATCGTGGTCAAGGATGGAGCTCTCCAGACCGCAGACCTTGAAGAAATCTTGAAGAAATTCAGCGACGCAGTCGCAGATCTCTTCCAGTAGCCTAAGCCGCGGCGAGCAGAGATGAATGAAAGCCCAGCGAAGGTTAAGCCCGTTCATGCTCACGCCTTCTTCACCCTAGATCTAAGCGGAGCCTTCAACCAGATCCTATGCTTCGACTATCACGACCCAGACGCATATTACTATAAGCTGCTTAAGGATGAGAAAAGCTACCGCGAGGAACTTGAGAGGCTGCTGGCATCGATGAACGATCTGCTCTCCTCCGAGGAGATAAGGGTGAACGGCGTCAAGGTTAAGGCTGAAGCCCTGATGATAAATCTCGACTTCAGAGGGGAGGCGAAGAGGCCGACCATAACCTTCTACATAGAGTTTCGCGGAGAGCTTAAGCCTGGGGAAAACGTCTACGAATGCATCTATGAGGCTGGAACCGCCGAATACGATTACGAGGTTTACTGGCTTCTCCCCGAAGGCTCAAAGATCCTAAGAGTCGAGACCTCAACCTTCTATGAGATTTATGACGAAAGGTTTCTGATAATGTGGGCGAGGCTCGGAGATAGATACGATGGATACGAGAAGATAGTGTTCAAGATTTCTCCCCAGACTTTCCAGTCAAGCCGATCCTCGAAGCAAGCTCCTTAAGCCTCTCCGAGCTCAAGGTCTTCGTAGGCTTCTCTGGAATCAAGCCCTCAGGTCTATACATGAGAACTATTATTAGCGCGAGTCCTAGGAAGAGATATTCGAGCCAAACAACATCGAATGGGACGAATGCTTCAAAATAGAACTTGTAGAATATTATCAGCTCTCTCAAGGTCACGAATATCACGGCTCCAATAAGTGCTCCTAGATTATTTCCCGCGCCTCCGATTATCACCATGACCCAAGGCATGAAGGTGTGCCTAACCCTTTCAAAATCCCTCGCGGAAACGCTAACAGTCCATAATGAGTTTAAGGCTCCGCTGATAGCTGCAATAGCGAATCCAACAATCAACGTTTTCGTCCTTAATTTAACAACATCCCTACCGTAAACGCTTACCGGCAATTCATTTTCCCTCATGGCCCTTAGTATCCTACCAAGCGGAGACCTACTCACATACTCCAGATAAAGGAAGACTAAGAGAGCCATTCCGGATACCGTTAGGAGGACTAGAATCGGTCTATACTGGCTTCCAACCCACCTGAAGGGATCAGGTATACGAACGCCCATAGAACCTCCAATTAGCGGTGGCCAATTATCTCCTATAACCCATAGGATCTCGCCCATCGCAAGCAACGTTATTGCGAGATAATCGCCTCGAAGCCTTATCGCTGGATATGAGGCCACGTAACCGAGAAGTCCTCCAAAGAACGCTGCGCCAACGAGTGATAAAATGAGAAATGCTATTGAGAGAAGAGGAGAAGAAGCCAAGGTCTTATTTAGAAATCCGATTACCTCGAGATTCTTCTCAATGTAGCCGATGCCAGCGGGATGATTGTACAGGAGCGCCAGAATTCTTCCAGGTATTGCACCGACGAAAAAGGCTCCCCCTGCGACGGCTAGGAGCTTCCCAAAGTTAGGTATGCCTGCATATCCATACTCGAGATTCAGGCTCATGGATATGATTGAGAATAACCCTATCAAAGTAATTAGATTCGTCAAAAACATCATAATTATCGAAAAATCCGTCATGTTGCACCCCTCCTGAACAATTTGCTCCAATTAACACCAGTCAATCCTTCAGGTGCGAAAAGCAGGGTTAATACCATCAAGATCAAAGGTATTACAGGACGATAAGGAACTACCCAAGCCCCTAGACCTATCGCCAAATAACCTGTTCCTAATACCTCTGCCAGACCTATCAAGAAGCCGCCCAAAAACGCCCCATAAATGTTTGTGAATCCGCCAACTATACTCGCAGCAAAAATGCTAACCAAGAGTTTAACGCCCGTATCAGTGTTACAAGTCATATGCAGAGGAGCCAGCGTACCAGCAATCCCAGCTAATCCTCCGGAGATAAACCATGATGCCGCATAGGTAAGATTGACGTTTATGCCGATAGTCTCTGCTAAGGATGGGTTATCTATCGCCGCTCTCATCGCGATGCCAAACTTAGTCTTATTCAGGAAGAGATAAAGCGATACGACCATTATTACAGCGCAGAGGGGGGCTATTATGACTATCGAAGGTTGACCAGCGATTTCGATGCCATAACCCCACTCCCTCAGCTGGAAGAGCCTTGAAGTTATTTTGTGAACGCGGCTAAGATAATCAGCTACTATGTTTATGATAGAAAGCAGTATCATATCATAAGCTATTGTCGCTATCATCAAGATTATGTAATTCGCTCCTTTATCAAGAAGAGGCTTTAGAATAGCGGTGTAGAGTGTCAAGGCAATAATACCGCCTAAAAGGAAAGCTGGCACCATCCCAAGGTATGGATCAACTCCGAACAACTTGGCTAGAGTAAGTGTTAGATAGATGTTTATCGCGGCGAAATCGCCATGAGCAAAATTCGGCACCTTAGTCGTCATATAGGTGAGAGTAAGACCTGTGCTTAACATAGTCAATAGAGAAGCGAAAACAACTGCATCCCGGATTAGTAGAAAACTCACTCCGACACCTCCTTGCTTACAAGCTCTGAGGAAAGCCGCTTTTATTCTCAATAGCCGTATGAAATGCCAAATATGAATTTTTAAGACCTATGACGACATCCTCTAGAAAAGAACATATAAATATGTTGCTAACTCGAGCTTCATGAAAACAGCTCTTCAAAAAATTGCTTAAAAACTTTATAAGACTCTGGAATATGAGGTTTTCAAAAAGAGGTGAGAGGAAGTGAAGCAGGGAGTAAGCAGGGTTGCAGCCGTAGCTCTAGCCGTGCTAATGTTAATAGTCGGTATCGGGATCGGCTTTCTAATAACCCCATACGTAGCAGCCCCAGGCGCCGCAGCGGCAGGGCTTTCTGGAGAAATTCCAATTGGAGCGTTACTACCGTTAACTGGACCATTGGGACAATTCGGCGAAAACGATAAGGTAGCAATTGAGACTGCGGTGAACGAGGTTAACGCTTTACTGGAAAGTATTGGCGCCAATTGGAAACTGAAACTTTACATCGAAGATACCGAGACCAAGCCTGAGGTGGCTCTAGAAAAGCTGATGAGCTTGCACGCTAAGGGAGTTAAGGTTATCATAGGGCCCATGGCTAGCGGCGAGGTCTTGAAGATAAAGGAGTATGCTGATTCCAATAAGATCCTCGTGATAAGCCAGTCTTCAACTGCGACGCAGCTAGCAATAAAGGGCGATTACATTTATCGGCTCGTCCCTTCTGACGCTGCTCAAGGGCCAATAGGTCCGAAGTTCGCAAAAGCGCTAGGTGTCACGCATATCTTCATAGTTCATCTCGCCAACACGTGGGGAGATGGTCTGGCGGAAATCGTCGAACAGAAGGCGAAAGAGCTGGGAATAACGGTAGCAGGTAAATTTAGGATACCTGAAGCCGGCACAGATTATTCTGCTGAAGTGGCAAGCTTAGCATCTGAAGTAGAGAATTTGGTCGCCCAGGGGGTGTCTCCGGATAAGATAATGGTTCAGCTGATAACTTACGGTGAAGCCGTGACATTCTTCCACTCGGCAATAGAGTACGATGTCCTCTGGAAGGTGAAATGGTTTGGAAGTGATGGAACCGCACGCCACGCCGACCTAGTGCGTGATACGAAAGTAGCCGAATTTTCATCTAAAGTTAGATTCGTCAGCCCGATCGCTGTACAGGTCGAGACTCCAGTGACGCAGAAGGTTCTTCAGAAGATCAAGCAGGAGCTAGGCAGGGAGCCAGAGCCATATGCTTACAACTCTTATGACGCGGTATGGATTGTGGCCTTATCACTTTTGACCGCACAGAAGTATGATGCTGACGCTATAATCTCCGTCATGCCAAGGATCTTAGAACACTATTATGGAGCCAGCGGCCCCATAATGCTCGATGAAGCAGGTGACCGATTACCAGAAGAATATGTTCTCACGGAAGTAGTGGAAGTCGATGGAGCTTATGAGTGGCAGGATACTGGCAGCTACAAGGTTTTGACCGGCGAGCTCACTTGGAGCTAAAAGGGAAAACTTTTTATTCCCCTATTTTTATCTCGTAAAAAGGCTACATGGCGAACACTATTCTAAGGATCAGAGACTTGGTAAAGAGCTTTGGGGGTCTTAGGGCGGTTGACGGGGTTAGCATGGACGTTCGAGAACGGACTTTAACGATCTTAATCGGGCCTAATGGTAGCGGTAAGACTACGCTAATAAATCTGGTCACAGGCGTCTATCAGCCGGATAGCGGAAGAATTCTCTTCAATGGTAGGGATATTACCACCTGTCCCCCTCATGAGATATTTAAGCTAGGAGTCGCAAGAACCTTCCAGATCCCTCAGCCTTTCAGGAAGCTCACAGTTCTTGAAAACCTTTTGGTGAGCTATCCGGATAATCCAGGCGAGGGCTTCCTAACCGCTCTAAGGAGGGATAAGTGGATGAAGATTGAAGAGGAAGCAGTTGAGAAAGCTTTCAGGCTTATGAAACTTTTAAACTTAGAGCATCTCTGGGACCAAGAAGCTGGTAAGCTGAGTGGAGGGCAGATGAAGCTTCTTGAAATCGGAAGGGTCTTGATGTCCGGCGCGAAGCTCCTGGTGATGGATGAGCCCGTTGCAGGAGTAAACCCGGTCCTAGCACATGAAATCTTCAGGAGGCTCACCGAGCTTAGGGACCAGATGGGATTAACGATATTCCTAGTTGAGCACAGACTCGAAATCGCCCTCCAATACACGGACGAAGTTTATGTTATGGCCTCCGGCAAGGTAATCTCAAAGGGTAAACCTGAGCAGGTGATGATGGACCCACGGGTCATAGAAGCTTACCTTGGAGGTTGAGGTCTCATGATCGAGGTAAGAGGATTGAATGCAGGATATCAGAGGCTTCAAGTCCTCTTCGATGTAAGTGCGAGTTTTGAGAAGGAGAAGATCAACGTGGTCGTGGGACCAAATGGTAGTGGTAAGAGCACTCTTTTGAAATCGATATTCGGGCTTACGACAATATACTCGGGCTCAATAATCTTCAATGGAAAGGAGCTTGTGGGAAAGACTCCTCACGAAGTCGCAAGAATCGGGATAGCGTATCTACCTCAAACGGAGAATATTTTCGAAAATCTCACCGTAGAAGAGAACCTGAGAATGGCTGGATACATACTTAAAGAAGACGAGATTGAAGAAAGAGTTGAAGAAGCATTAGAATTTTTCCCAGCGATAAGAAGATATTGGAAGAGGAGGGCGAAGCTCTTAAGCGGGGGAGAGAGGCAGATGGTCGCGATGGCGATGGCTCTTCTCAGGAGGCCTAAGGTCATGCTGTTCGATGAGCCAACCGGAGGGCTTGCCCCAAAGATAGCGAATGAGGTTTTATCCAAGATTATAGAGCTTAGAGATAGCCTGAAGATCACGATAGTCCTGGTTGAGCAGAATGCTAAGAGAGCCTTAGAGATAGGGGATAAGGCATATCTTCTCGTGAGCGGGAAGCTCATCTTCGAGGGCGGATGCGATGAGCTACTCCAACACCCGCAATTCTCAACCCTATATCTAGGGGTAACCAGCTAAGAACCGAGATGGTGCTTAGAGCCGAAAGCGTATCCAAGGTTCTTGAAACAATCCTCAAGCTTTCATCCGAGAACAGGATCATAAGCATAGATGAGATTTCGGACCTAACCTTAATCTCAAGAGATCAAGTTCACAAGATACTTGAGGCTCTAGGAGTCGAGGGGGAAGGTCCGCAGCTCGCGGAAGCAGTGAAGATCGAGGCGATTTTGAACGGCTTGAAGCTTGGAGTAGATGGAGGAGCCATCGCAAGATATCTGAGCTGGAGGGAATTTGAGAAGCTTGTAACGAGGATCCTCGAGGAAGCGGGATACGATGTGGAATGGAATCTTACGTTATCTCATAAGGGGAAGCGGATCCAAATCGACGTGTTAGCGTATAACGGCAACCTTCTCCTGCTAGTGGACTGCAAGCGCTGGAACAAGCCTCTGCCTCCCTCGGTCGAGGAGAGCGTTAAGGAGGGCCAGGAAAGAAGGATGCTAATTCTCAAAAAGATTATCGAGAACATGTCGTGGAGGGATGAAGAGCATACGGTCTACTTGATCCCTCTCGTGCTCTCGCTATATCAGCCGTCAAAACCCCTCCTAGGAGGACACGTCTTCGCCTCGATAAGAAATCTCAGAAGCGCAATAGAGTTCATAGAGAGATCATACTTTCAGCTCAGGCACGAGCTACTGAAGATCCGCAGAGAATTGGCGTTGAAAGAACTTATCTGGAAGCTTAAGGGACGTTAATTTGCATCTATGAGATAATGCTTAAATCTGGGGTCGGCTTCCCTTGCTTCGAGGAGATATGATCTGGGCTGAGTTCGAGGAAGAATTCGAGGAAGAAGAGGAGGAGTGGGACGAGGAAGAGTGGGAGGAGGAAGAAGAGGAATTTTAAATCTCGAACTCAACCTGACAAACTAATTATTTTTCTCGCGGAATCTTTTTCAGCCGAATCCAATTTTTATGGGTAAACTCTTGCAGGCGTTCTCGGGAACAAACACGCATCCCTTATGTGTGAGAGCTTTAGAAGCCACCAGAGCATTCGCTCAATCCCGAGGCCGAACCCGCTATGAGGAACTGAACCATATTTCCTCAGATCGAGATACCACTTGTAGTCGTCTGGGTTTAACCCTTCTTCCCTAATCCTTTCCAGTAGCTGCTGGTAATCGTGAATCCTCTGCCCTCCTCCAACGACCTCCCCGTATCCGCCTGGAGTGAGCAGGTCGGCATTCCTGCAAACCTTAGAGTCCGCTGGATCTGGCATGTGATAGAATGCCTTCGCCTCCTTGGGCCAGTGGGTTACGAAGAAAGGCTTCTCGAACTCCTTCGACAGCTCGCGTTCTTCATCAGCTCCGAAGTCATCTCCCCATTTAACATCAAACCCCTTTTTCTGCAAGATCTCCAAGGCCTCTTCATATCTTATCTTGGGATACGGTGGCTTGGCGATGTCTGGATCGAGGTTCACCTTAAGTAGCTCAAGCTCCTTCTGGGCGCCCTCATGCACTCCTAACACCATCGCGTAGAAAAGATCCTCAACAATCTTCATCATGTCCTCCAGCTCCGCGTAGGCCATCTCCGCCTCGAGGTGCCAGAACTCCGTAAGATGTCTTCTCGTCCTGCTAAGCTCAGCTCGGAAGCTTGGCTGAACGCAGTAGACATTCTCCATGCTGTAGATCGCTGCCTCCAGATAAAACTGGGAGCTTTGAGTCAGGTAGACGTCTCTCCCGAAGTAGTCTACCTTGAAGAGGGTCGCACCTCCCTCGACCGCCGCCGTGATGAAGCTTGGGCAGTTTACCTCGATGAAACCATGATCATCGAACCAGCGCCTAGCAGCATCCAAGAGCCTCGCCCTCACCTTCATTATCGCAGCGACCCTGGGGCTCCTGATGTGAAGATGCCTGTTATCCAGCAGGAACTTCACCTTAACCCCCTTCCTTATCGGGAAGTCATCCAGGCTCGCGCCGATCACCTCCAAGCTCCTGCATCTAATCTCGATTCCATCTGGCGCTCTGGGATCATGTCTGACAACGCCGAGGATCTTTACAGCGGATTCTCGAAGAAGGTTTTCCGCTTGCTCGAAGCATTCGTCGGGAACAATACCTCGCTTTACGGCGACTTGGATAACCCCGCTTCCATCTCTGAGGTCTAGGAAGATTAGACCTCCGTGAGAGCGCTTGTTTCGCACCCATCCGAGAAGCTCGACCTCTGAGCCTTCTGGAAGCTTCTTTGCCTCCTCGACGTAAACCTTCTTCAACATTCCATTTGACCCAGCTTAAAGCCGATAAGACCACCTTTTTTGCATTTATCCTTTGAGGCGTTAGAAGACCTTACAGCCTTCAGGAACCTCCTTCTCGGGGATCAGGGGCACGACCTCGTTCTCGCTCACAACGGCAGCCAAGAGCATGCACTCTGACAGCACCCCCCGTATCTTCTTGGGCTTAAGATTGACGACGAAGACAAACTCCTTTCCCACAAACTGGTCAGGCTCATAGATATGGCCAAGACCGGCTATCGACTGCTTCTTGAACTCCCCGAAATCCACTTCAAATTTCAGGAGCTTAGCAGCCCCCTCAACCCTCTCCGCGGAAACGACCCTTCCAATTCGAATATCTAGCTTCTGGAAATCGGAAAAATCAACCTCCGCCATCTTCTCACCACGCACGAAACTATTACTGGGAGAGGCATGCTAAAATTGTTTCTCATATTTTCACTCCAAGATTGATGTGTAAAATTATCCGAAAATTTTTTTATATAACCTGGATGTATTTAAAAACGACGGGTGAAGACCTAAATGGCACGGAAGAAGAAAGCTAAAAAGACTTCGACGAGAAAGAGGGCTGCGAGGAAGAAGACTACGAGGAAGAAGGCTAAGAAGAGAGCTGCAAGGAAGAAGCCTGCAAAGAAGAAGACTAGAAGGAAAGCCACTAAGAAGAGAGTTAGGAAGGCCAAGCCGAAAGCTAAGCCCGCGACGCCTGCTCCGCAGGAGGCTATCGAGAGTATTTAAGCCTCGCAGCCCAGCTTCATTTCATTCTTCCTTTTTTCTGCTAGATTCTCGCTCTAATAGAGCATGCTATACTCATCTTCTAAGCTTCTATCTCTCATGAGCCGCTCTCTCATGGCTTCCAATAACTGACCTATAACCGCGGAGATTATCATCGGCCCTATTAGGATGAATCCTAGGTCGATCGGCCTTGAGACTAGGTCTTTTGCTAGGGTGCTTATTGTTGTGAGCCAGGTGTGCTGGTCTGGCCAAACGGGGGCTGAGAGGAATAGGGATCCTATCCAAAGGATTATCATGGTCGCTGAGGTTAGGAACATGGCCTTAGCCGCGCCGCCAGCGCTTCTAAGCAGGAGACCCAGGATGCAGCTTATTGAGATCCAGATCGCAAGTGGCAGTATTCCGAGAGAGGAGGATCCGCCTATGATCGGGTATCCCAAGGCTGAGGAAAAGGGGGTTAGGAGCGGGCTGTAAGCCTTTAGCAAGACCATGAATAGGTTGAACTGACCTGAAGCATGGATCGTGGGCCCCCCGAAGCCTAAAAGCAAGCCAGCTAGGGTTATCAGCCCTAATCCCAGACCATAGCCGAGAATCGCCTTAGCCATTCCTAAGCGACCCTCTGGAGCTGATGATCAAAAGTCTTTCTCCTAAGATCCTTCACGAGTCCTAACGAACGACTCCAGAGTAATTATCCTCAGAGTATCCTCATCGCGGAAGATCTTCAGCTTCCCTCCAGGCCCGTCTTCTCCCTAAGCTCCAAGATCAGCTGCTCTCTTGGAACCCGCTTCCTCTCGAACTGCCTCAGATAAAGTTGCTCAATCTTCTGAATCGTGTCCGCCTCCTCAGGTCTCTTATCATCCCTTATCTTAATTATTCTAGCAAATCTGAGAGCATACCCAGAGGGATATTTTGGGCTTCTTTGGATCTCATTATACGCCACCTCGACAACTATTCTAGGCTTGACCTTCACCGTGTATCCGTCGTCGCTGAGCTTGAGCTCTAAGAGCCTCTTCGTAATCCACTCGAACTCCTCGTCGGTGAGCCCCTTGAAGGTCTTCCCGATGACCTCGAATCTCTCGGTCTTCGGATCGTAAGCCGCCAGATGATAATTGCTGAGCCATCCGGTTCTCCTTCCATGGCCCCAATCCGCCGCGACTATCACTAGGTCCAAGGTTTCAGCAGGCTTAAGCTTAAGCCAAAGCTTCTCCCTCCTGCCAGGCCTATATGGGGAATCCAGCCTCTTCACCATCAAGCCCTCATGCCCCTCCTTGATCGACTTCTCCATGAACCGCTGAGCCTCCTCCGGATCCCGTGTGATCATCATCGGAGCCAAACACTCAGGCGGAACAATTTCTTCGAGAATTCTTCTCCTCTCCAGGTAAGGGCTGTCGAGAAGTTCCTTTCCATTAAGGTAGAGTATGTCGAAGAGCCAAAGTCTCAAGGGAACCCTCTCAGCCTCCTCCATAACTCCTCTAATCCTCCTGAACCTTCTCAAGAGCTCTTGGAAGGGCATGGGCTTTCCGCTCTCATCCACCGCCACCACCTCCCCATCGAAGACAGCTTCCCTTATCTTGGCTGAGAACTTCTTAACCTGGTCGATGACATCGGGAAGGCTTTCCGTCACATCGCTAAGCCTCCTAGAAAATATCTTCACGACCCCATCCTTGATGTGGATCTGCACCCTGGCTCCATCGAACTTATACTCGAAAGCTAGGGGCTCATCAGACTCTTTCAATAGCTCTCTCACGTCATAGCATACTTCAGCTAACATGGGCCTCAACGGCCGAAAGATCTCGAGCCTGACGGATCTGATTCCCTCTCTTCCTCTGGTTACTGCTAGATCTATGAGGCTGCTAAGCTTTCCGAGAAGCATGAAAGCTCTCTGAACTTCCTCCAGGGTAGAGCCCGTCAGCTCTGCGACTGCCTCGAGAACCAGTCCCTCATTAACTCCATGCTGCATCTCGCCCATTAGCTGCTTCAAGAACCAGCTTCTCTCCAAGCCGCTCATCCTATAGATTATCGACCTGAGAATCGAGAGCTTCTTCTCCCTGGATCCAGGGCCTTTAAGCTTTGAAAGCTCTTGAAGCTTATTCCAAACCTCGGTTATGGTCAAAGGCTCTGAGCTCAGAAGGGTCATCTGATCTGACTCCCCGAGTAGATCGAATACCGCCGCGGCGCCGATCTCAAGCTTCTCCCTCTCACCCTCTGGGGTAACCCTGCCTATCAGGAGGAGAGCTGCTGGAGCTGCTTCATCTGGGCTCAACCTCTTCAACAGCCTTACTATCTGAGCGACCTTATCTTTCCTGCCGCTAAGCCTGGTGAGAGTTTCACAGGTTCTCGCGAGCTCAGCGTAAGGTGTGCCCGCCATGACCCTCTACTCTATCTCAACCTTAACTCCTTTAGGCTTTTGAACTGGAAGCCTGACGATTAAGACTCCATCTTTGTAGGCCGCGCTTCCGCCCGTGGGCTCAACCTCTTTCGGAAGCTCTATCGAGCACCTAAACCCCTTGTATCTAAAGAACTTGGATTCCTTAGCCTTGCTCATGAGCTCCTCGGAGAACGACGCCTCAAGAGCTAGAGTTTTGTCCGCTACCTTAAGGTCTATCGATTCCTTTGAGGCGCCTGGTAGCTGGATCACGGCGATCACCTCATCTCCCCTGAGATATACATCATATTCTGGAAGCAGATATTCCTGCTCTACGACCTGCCTGACCACAGGCTTGATGGATCTCATGGCAGACTCCACGATCCTCGAGATCTCTCCCGCGATCTCTCTCGTCATATGCTCCAGCCTTCTTCTGATCTCTCGCTCAAACTCGTCGGGAAGAAAACCTCTGCTCATCACTTTTAAAAGCTCATGGGACGATTTAACGTTTCTAATGCTTATATTGGAGACTTTCAAAGACTTTTTGAGAATCTTCAAGGCTGTGGAGGAAGCCGCATGGCCAGGTGCGCAGTATGTGGAAAAGAGGTCTTAATGCCGTTTAGATGCGCCTATTGCGGCGAGTATTTCTGCGCTGAGCATAGGCTTCCCGAGAAGCATAACTGCCTAGGACTCAGAGCCGCCGCATCCCCCTATGAGAAGGAGCTCAAGCTGAGAAGGGAAATCGAGGAGAGTTTTCAAGCTCCTACGATGCCTAAACCTCGGAGGGCGGGTTTGATTGCTCATCAGGAGATCACGCATCTAGCGATCGGAGCTCTCCTGGTGATTCTCGTCGGTTTCTCGCTGATGGGATATAATTTCAGGCTTCATCCCCTCATCCTAGCGGTATATGCGATAGGTTTCGCCGCCTCATTCCTCCTCCATGAACTTGGGCACAGAGCATACGCGAGATCTCATGGACTTCATGCGAGATTCAAGCTAGATCCATTCGGAGCCCTTCTAACACTCATAACCGCGATACCGTTCATACCCTTCAAGATAATAGCTCCAGGGGCTGTGGTGATTTCAGGGATAACGTCGATCGAGATACTCGGGATGACCGCGCTGGTCGGCCCCATCATAAACCTGGCCTTATCAGCAGCATTCGTGATCAGCGGATTCATCATAAGACCACTCTCACTGATACTCTTCCCCCTCGGAATCCTGAACGCCTTCATCGCCCTCTTCAACCTAATACCCTTCGGAGAACTCGACGGAAGAAAGGTTCTAGCATGGAGCCCAGCCCGATGGATAATCGCCCTAGCCCTCAGCATAATCCTCCTAATAATCACGAGCACAGCCTACCGCTGGATCTAAAAACTAAACAAAATTCGAGCCATATGATGAAGCTGTTCTGGGGGTGGTGGGGCCGCTGGGATTCGAACCCAGGACCTCCAGCGGTCTGGGCATCTTCTGGTTACGCTCCCCAGGCTGGAATCATAGCCAAGCTAGACCACGGCCCCACCGATATTGTCCTTCTCATGGGTTCTAATTATCCTTTCTCCCTCAGGTTGGTGGAGTTTTCCAAAAATGAAGTTGGTGGAAGGTTTTTGGCTTCTAGTACGCTGTGACGCTCTTGACCTTCGGAATCTTCAGGATCTTGTTCAGCCCCTCACCTGAGATGGGCTTCTCCAAGACCAGGATCAACTTCGGCTCGGGGAAAAGCTCTGGATCTTCTGCCACCGCTTGTCTGATGCTGATGTTCTCCTCCGCGATTATCTCCGCCGCCTTCGCTATTATTCCAGCGGCCGTTGGATCCGCCCTGATCTCGACGACGTAAAATCCAAGCTCCTTAGCTATGGGGGCCAGGAAAGCTCCAGCAGGCCTTAGCCCCGTGAAGATCCTCTTCAGAACCTCATCCCCGAGGATCTGTTGAACCGTTTTCCTGACGACCCTCCTATCGACCCCAGCCACCTTAGCTATTGAGGTATCAGGAATCTCTATCGAGCCCACAACGATTTTACCGTTCTCGGTTACCCCGATCCCATTCTCGATCATTAACCTGATGACCTTCAATCGGGCGGGAAAGCCTTGGAATTTTGCCGCGATCCTACGCCACATTCAACATAAGATATGCTTGAAATCGATTTATGTATTACCATTACCTGTTAGAGGATGCTTAGCTCGATGCATGCTTTTTAGGCTTTATGGATGCCTCGCGTGAGATAAGAGATTGCCGCCACCGCGGCCATGCTGAATGGAAAGATCAATTGAGCGATGGCTGAACCTAAGAGATCAAATAACAAGCCTGCGAGGATAGTTGAGGTGAAGGATCCGAGAGTTGCGAAGGTGAAGACCGTTCCAGATAGGGTTCCGCCGATCTCAGGGTTGCTCGCGGTCGCCCATGCTATAACCGTTGGGTAGGCTGGGCCTAGAAGTAGACCTGAGCCAGCCCATAGAACGGCTTTCACGTATACGGGGAGTGGAAGAGACGCGAGGATCATCAGAAGCGCTGATCCGCCTCCAGTAAGCAATAGAACTCGACGATATCCGAGCCTATCTATGAACGGCGCCCAAACCAATCTTCCTATTCCTCCGAGAGCCCAGAAAGCTCCCAAGGTTAGGCTTGCTTCAGCCAGCGATCCGCCCTGATCTATGAGGATCGATGGAAGCCAGGCAGTTACCCCAAGCTCGCTCGAAACTATCAAGAAGGATATTATCATTAGCGGGAAAGCTCTCCAGATAAAGTGTAAGCGCATTTTCCCGCGCCCGGTCGTCACCTCATTTACGGCTTCAGAAGGTTTTCTGAAGAGAAGCCACATAGCCGTTGACAGCCCAATTAGAAGCGGCGCCACCGCCAGGTATCCGAGTCTCCAACTACCGTAAGCGATTATCATGAATGCTGCAAGCGGGGGACCTATCGTTGATCCCATGTTCCAGCCTATGTGGAGGATGTTTATGGCCATCCCCCTCCTTTCGTGGAAGATGTCTGAGATGAAGGCGTTCACCGAGGCCTCGAAGAACCCTATCCCGATCCCGAAGATGAAGAATGAGGCTCCGAGAATCCAGGAGAGATAAGAGGACGATATGAGCAGGGTTCCGATACCCATCATCCCCAAGGAGATGGAGACGAGCCTCGCCTTTCCGAAGAAGTCCGACAAGACTCCGCCGAGGAGAGCAAAAACCCCTCCAAGCGCTTGAAGGCTTGTTAGGAGACCCACCATGGTCCCGCTTAGCTCAAATTCGAGACGTATCTCTGAGAGGACGGGCCCTAACTCGGTCGCCGCCGCGGCGCAGAAGATATAGGAAAGAAGCCCTAGAAGTATCAGGATTTTCCTTGAAGGCATAGCGGTAAGCCATGCAAGAAATTGACAATAAAACCTTTTTCTCAGCGATCCTTTAACCTCGATAGAAGAGGTATTTCCTCGATCTTTCTTTCATCCAGCAGCTCCCAGATTATGCCTTTTGGCCGCTGAGAAGGTCTCTCAACCCTTATCAGCTTGGTCGGGGTGGCTATTATGTCAAGGGTTAGATCATGAGGATCTCTCGGTAGATCGTTTAGGATTTGGAGATCATGCACGTTGGTCGCTATGGGAACTGATCGCTCGATCTTACCAAACTCTAGGAGAACCGCGTATTCGAGTTCCCCGTATCCTCCGCCCTTTCCAAGCCTCAGGCCATCTCTTGTGACTGCCACAGATCCCATAACTATCAGATCCACTCTCGGGAGGTTCTCTGGAGAGACCTTCTCGCCGAAGGTGAATGCTCCCCTTATCGTCGAGGCACGCTCATAGCTTTTCCTAGGAATCTTCGAGGGATCTAGGAGAAGGAATCCTTCCCTCAGCCTCGGCGTCGGCATGATCAGAATCTTTCCATCTAGGAGGCACCTGTATCGGATGAACTTCTGGGGAGAGTCTGGGCTCACCTTGACGACCTTCGCGGACCTATACTCTTCAAGCTTCAATATTCTTTCAGCCGCCCTCTCAGCTCCAACGAAGTTCGGGATCCTGCCGTAGATGGGTCTCGGAAATCGCGCAACACCCTTCCTCTCGAGAAGACTCCAAACATACTCTCTGATCTTCTGCTTTTCCGCCTTCATCGGAGGCCGAGCTAAGCTAGGTTTAATGCTCTTATAAGCTTCATGAAAGCCTCATGATCCATCCTCCGCTTATACTCTCTCACCTCTCTTAGAGGAGGATCATCTATTCCCAGCATCTTCAGGATCTTTCTCGAGTGGGGGCCGAAGGCGAAGTAGCTGAAAAGCGAGGTTACGTTCGAGGGTCTTCTCTTCCTGCTCGCCTTCCCAAAGTCTATTATCACGGGCTCCAAGCTCGACCTTACTATGATGTGCTTCCTTACGTCGCTAAGCTCTCCGTGATCAAGCCCTATCACGTCGAGCTTCCTAGCATCCCTGAAACACCTTCTCAAGACGTTCTTCAGCTTCTCCGAATCTTCCTCAGTTATCTTTTCAAGCCATCGATCTAAGGAAATCCCTTCAATTAGTTCTAAGACCAGAACCCTGCTGGAGTATCCTAGGAGGAGTGGCCCCACGTTCACGCTGTTAGCGAGAGAAGTTGCTTCAGCCTCTCTTTCGAGACTTGAGACGGTGGAGTCCGTTCTCAGTATCTTTAAGGCGGCATCCTTATCCTCGAGCCTAGCTCTCAGGACAAGACCCCTGTAACCCTTCCCAAGCACTAATGGATCTAAGCGCTCTCCCACCTCGATGAAAGCTATCTCCCTCACCCCGAGCCTCTCTAAGTCCTCAAGTATCTTCAAGGCATATCCCAGGTTCTCGGATGGAAACGAGAGCTTTACGAGAAGCTCCCTGCGCCTCTTGAGCTCATCCAACCCCACGTAGATCATGGTCTTCACAGGAACGGAGGTCTCGCCCTCAAGAAGCTCCATAAGAAGCTTCTCAGCTGCTCGTCCCTGCCCGCGGCCTTCATCAGCCTCCCCAGATCCGACCCGATGTAAGCCTTCTGAAGATAGTTCATCAGATCCTTTGAGACCGAGATCCCTCCGCTCATCAGCTCCCTCCTCAAGAGCTTCACGGCTGAAACCTCCTCCCTCCTTCTCAGAGCATAAAGCCTATCCCCATGAACCCATGGCCCGACTCCCTCTCTGATCCACCTATCCAAGAAATGCTCCCAATCCTTGAGATATACTGGAGGCCCCTTATGCAGTGAGAATCTCGGAAGCATGAGCTTATCCAGCTCGAAGATCAAGAGGCATCTGCGAGACTCATCGGTCCATGAACCACTCCGATAAACCGCGAATCCAAGCCTCTCCAAGGCTTTCCGCATTCCCTCCTCGCTTCTCTTTAGCTCCCCCCAGATCACGTCTCGAGGCTTCTCCTCGCCAAGCTTGAAGTAAGCATAGATGAAGCATCTATCCTTAGAGATCTTCTTGATGTCGGAGAGCTTAGGCTTCTCAGCTCTTCGCTTAAAGAACCTGAGCGATGGGTTTCTGAGGAATAGCCGTGAGGCCAAGATGAACTCTGAGAGCCTCGTCATCGAGACCGCGGCTGCCACATTCCTGGACCTGTCAACTGGATCTATCACTATGAGGGGGCTGTCTTGAAATGTTTCTAAGACCTCCTCCCTCGACTCGTAATAGTTTTTCAGGTCTATTATTATCGGCGGCCTCCAGCTCGAGGCTTCTCTCAAGACGTTTAGGAAGCTTCCATAGCGTATCGTCAGGAGCTCGGTTAGGTATCCGCTGAAACCCTTAACCTTTATCTCAGCGCCGTAAACTCCGCATCCAACCATGAACCCCTTGAGAAGCCTAACCTCATCTTCTTGACCAGGCTTCAGGTTCTCCAGCACATATCTGGTGTGATAGGGAGTTCTATCGGTCGCGCTTCTCCAGTCAGGAGGCTCGATCTTATAGCATGCGACGACATCAACCGTAACCCCGTTCACCACTCCCTCGACATATGGGTGGTCAGCATACATCAGCATGGGCTTCCCGCCGAGCTTCTCAACGATCTTTGTTCCAAGCTTCACGATCATCTCTTCAAGCTCAGCCTTCGAGACACCTGGGTCAAAGTGTATGAATATGTCTGCCTCCGCCCTACCCTTAATCCAAGTGTTCTTGGCGGCAGATCCCTCTAACGTGATGTCGACTATCTCAGGAGACCTCTCAGCCTCTCTTCTCGCTAGGAGCAGCGCCTTCTCGACAATTCTTTTCAGCCTTTTCTCCTCAAGCTTACTCGGCTTAACGATTTTCAGCGCTTTCCTAGCTACCTCCTCGAGGCTCATGAGCCTTCCTCCGCCTTCACGACGAGCAGGTCGCTGTAGATCGGCCCCCTCGAGGTTAAAGTGCTCTTCTTGACCTTGAAGGAGTCTATGAGCTGCTCTCCGAAGTATAGGTCCTTCAGCTCGCTGAGCTTTCTGAGAACAGTTTGCTTATCTCTGATGAACTTGACCCTCCCTATAGTCAAGTGCGGCGTGAAACCTCGCTCATCATACTTGAAGCCGAGCTTGCTCAGCCTCCCGATCAGCTGATCGAGGATATTTTTCAATCCGTTTTCAGGATCGTTTATCCCCAGCCAGACGACGTTTATTCTGTTTCCTCCTGGAAAATATCCCACGCCCTTAACCTCAAGCTTGAATGGATGGAATCTAACTTTCTCCGCGTTCCTTAGGACTAGGTTCAGCCTCTCAACGTTCAGCTCCCCGAAAAACCATAAGGTTATGTGAAGGTTTTGAGGCTCAACGGGCTTCATCTTTACCCCGAGCCTGATAAGCTCGCCTTGAACCTCCTGAACCCTTGAGACTATCGTGGGGTTATCGAAGTCGACGGCGATGAAGGTTCTGATGAGCTCTTTCATAGCCTATTCACACGAGACTAAGCGTAGATCTTAGGCTTTAACCTTGCGTCTAGTCAGCTCTTCTTGATTCTCGATAGTAGCAGCTTGATAATCCTGCTTGCGACCTCTTCAAGCCTTCCCTGAGGGTTCATGACCCAAACCACCTTCTCAGGCCTCATCGACCTGAAAGCTTCATAGAAAGACCTGACGTACTCCTGCATCTTTACATCTCTCTCAAGCTCGTCCTCCAGCCCTCCTTGGCTCTCCTTCTCATCGAGCCTTCTCGCCCTATCCTCCTCAGGAGCATCGATTATCAAGTATAGATCTGGCTTTACGAATACGCCTTCTCCCAGCTTCTCCACGAGCTCAAAGAACAGCTTGAAGTCCTTTTCCGACACCTGGCCTCCTCTGAGCTTCGAGAATGCGAAGCCATAAGCTATCGAGCACAAATGGTATCGATCTATGAAATAGAAGTCGGGAGACTTCTCCCTGATCTGCCTCCTCATTATCCGAGAATCGTCACTCGTGTTCGCCAGAAAGAGAAGCATTCTGGTCAGCGGATCAATCTCGGGGTCGTTGCCGTAGGTTCTCGCGAATTCTCCTGTCTTTGACCTGCTTGGAGTCTTATAGACGAGAACCTTATACCTCATCTCCTCTAGGGCAGACTTAACCTTACTTATCAGGGTGGTCTTTCCAGCGGCGTCCAGCCCCTCCCAAACAACTATGAGCGGTTTAGCCAAAGCTCTCCATCTAGCATGCGGAGGCTCGAGATATAAAAATGTGGGAAGATTAAGGGTTTAGAGAACTACTCCGCTTTCTTCGAGCTTTACAAGCCTCTCCCAGTTCTCTTCAACGGCTCTCTTCAAGGCTTCTAGGATGTGGGCGTTCTCAGGCTTTAGAAGATGGGCGAACCTCCTCTGAGGCTTAAGGAACTCCTCAAGAGGCTTCGGCTTATCGACCTTGATGTTTATCTTGACCCTTCCATTCTCAACCTCGTAGACTGGGAAGTATCTGGTCTCCACGGCGAGCCTCGCCAGCCTAACCGTCTCCGACGGCGGATACCTCCATCCAGGAACGCATGGGCAGAGGACGTGAAGCACCTTCGGCCCCTTGATCTCAAGAGCCTTCCTAACCTTGTTCGCTAGGTCTATCGGATGAGAGATGCTGGCAGTCGCAGCATAGGGGATCCTATGAGCTGCTGCTATCCCTATCAGATCCTTCTTCCGCTCCTGCTTCCCAGGTATCACGCTGCCCGCGGGGCTAGTGGTTGTCGCAGCTCCAAGTGGGGTCGCGCCGGACCTCTGTATCCCAGTGTTCATGTACGCCTCGTTGTCATAGCATATGTACAGCATGTCATGGCCTCTCTCGAGAGCTCCAGAGAGCGCCTGTATCCCGATGTCGAAGGTCCCCCCATCTCCCGCGAGGACTATCACGTCGTGCAGCTTCTTCCCTCGCTTCTTATTCAGAATCTTAATCGCCTCAATTATCCCGGAGGCCACGGCGGCGCCGTTCTCGAACGCGACGTGAACATATGGTATTCTCCAAGCTGTGTACGGGTAGCAGGAGGTCGAGACCTCAACGCACCCGGTCGGGTTAACGACTATCGTCGGCCCTCTAATAGCCTTGAAGATTAGCTTAGTGGCTATCGCCGCGCCGCATCCAGCGCACAGCCTATGGCCGGGAGCGAACCAATCCTCTCTCGGAAGGTCTTTTGGAGTCTTGTAATAGGCTTGGGCGCTCACATCCTCACCCCCCACCACTGGACGTGAGTATCAAATCCACCGGCCTTAGCGCCGTCCACCGCCGTCCTGAGAACCGCCTCGGCCTCGTCAAGCCTGAAGTCTCTTCCGCCAAGCCCGTAGACCACGTTCTTAACCGGAAGCCTAAGCCCGTTCCTGTAGATCGCCGCGACGACGTCCGTGTATAGGGGGCCTCCCAGCCCTCCGTAGGAATATGCTCTATCCATGACTACGACGGCTTTCACGTTTCGCAGAGCCTTAATCAGCTCTTCCTCCGGGAACGGCCTGAACATGGTCAACCCTATAACCCCCACCTTCAGCCCCTCATCTCTAAGCTTCTTCGCAGCTGCCTTGAGCGTTCCATAGGTTGATCCGAGGACTATTACCGCCGCCTCCGCGTCCTCAATCATATACGAATTGAAGAACGAGTATCTCCTACCGCTTATCCTAGCATACTCCTTCACGACATCCGGGTAGATTTCCTTAGCCCTCTCCACCGCCTCCTTAAGCTGCATCTTAAACTCCATGTAGGTGTCTGGTAGGGCCATAGTCCCGTAGGTTCTCGGATTATCGAAGTCCAGCTCGTATAACGGCTCCCTCGGCGGAAGGAACTTCGCAGCCGTCTCATCCGATAGCGGCGTAACCGGCTCGACGCTATGCGATAGGATGAAGGCGTCGAGATTCACCGATACTGGCAGCTGGATGTCCGGGTGCTCGGAGAGCTTGAACGCTATAAAGATCAGGTCATAGGCTTCCTGGACGTTGGTCGAGAATAGGTGAATCCACCCCGAGTCCCGTTCAGGCATGACATCTCCATGCTCGCAGTGGATGTTCAGGGGCGCGTTAAGCGACCTGTTCACTATAGCCATGACTAGCGGAGCTCTCATCGACGAAGTAGCGTAAACTATCTCATGCATCAGAGCGAGCCCCTGGCTAGCGGTCGAGGTGAAAACCCTTGCTCCCGCGAGGCTTGACCCAACGCATATGGAGAGAGCTGAGTGCTCGCTTTCCGCTTGAACGAAGGCGGCGTCAAGCTCTCCGTTCGCCACGTATTCGCTGAGCCTCTCAACTATTATCGTCTGAGGTGTTATCGGGTATGCTGCTATCACGTCGACGTTTGACTGCTTTACGGCCAGCGCAACCGCCTCATCTCCCATGATAGCTACTCTTTCAACTTGCTGAGCCACGTGCTTCACACCTCCTTCATACTAATAGCCTTAACAGGACATACCGTGCTGCATATCCCACAACCCTTACAATACTCGTAATCCACCTCCACGCTATCATCCTCAAGCCTCTTGATAGCGCCATCAGGACAATACACCCAGCATAAGAGGCATTTAATGCATTTCTGCTTATCTATCTCAGGCTGAAC
>CAYXHS010000001.1:4849-39168 GCA_964465105.1 uncultured Nitrososphaeria archaeon | reverse complement strand
CAGCTGGAATGACTATCCTCCCCCTCTTCTCTACGGTAATTTTGCCCATTTCAATTGACCCACTATGGAACATGAATAAACCCATATTTTAGCTTTATCCTCCGAAGCTCATTTAATACCTCTTTCCATTTAGTTCCGGATCTTATATCAAAAGCAGTTCCCAGGCTTAATCTATCGAATGACTGAGTCAAAGGTAGTCATATTGATGTTTGCTAATGGAAAGCTCGTATGCACGGGAGCGAAAACCGAGAAAGAAGTCTACGAAGCAGTCTACAAGCTCAAGAAAATCCTCGAAGAAAACAACTTAATCACATACATCACAAAACAGTAAACACGATGCAAGACACTTCTTCTCAAGAACCTCTTTCAACTCTCTTTTTGAAATTCTGAAGAGGGGTGATGGAATGTCGTCTAAGGAGAGAGGCTTTTTGCGCCATCTTGAAGTTTCCTTTTGCATACTCCATACCTTAAGACCTTAAGATGATGTGATATAGTTATGTTATTTCTCTCGTGTTGGTGGCGATTCTTTGGAAATTGTTAAATATGTCTTGTTTGATGTAGGTTTACTCGGTTTTTGGAGGGTTTTGAGGTGAGAGGTGGTCGACTTCCAGGATTCAGGAGATGAATATTCTGAGGTTATCGAGCTTGAGGGCCATCTGATAGACTCCTATATTCTCCCGAAGGTTTTTGATCGGATCATGGATCTCGGAGGAGAATTCGAGGTATTGGAGTTTAGGATCGGGAGGAGGAAGGATGAGCCGAGCTATGCCAGGATTTTGGTGAGGGGCAGGGATAGAGGTCATCTGGAGTTCATGATCAGGGAGCTGAGGAGCCTGGGAGCCGTAACGATCTCCATATCCGATGTGAGGCTTGAGGAAGCTCCAGCAGACATGGTTCTCCCCGACGGCTTCTACGTGACGACGAATCACCCCACTTGGATAAGGTTTCGAGGCAGGTGGATCAAGGTCGAGGATATATGCATGGACAAGGTCATCGTCGTTGACCCGACTTCAGAGAGAGCATGGTGCAAGTCGATGAGGGAGGTGAGGAAGGGGGATCTGGTTGTCGTCGGCGAGGAGGGCGTCAGGGTTAAGCCTCCTGAGTATCCTAGAGGTGGGGCTGGGATCTTCGAGTTCATGAGCAGCAAAACGTCTTCGGAGAAGCCGACCCCGACGATCGTGAAGAAGATAGCTGAAGAGATATTTCGAGTCAAGGAGTCTGGGGGAAAGGTTGTCGTCGTCGCGGGGCCGGCCGTAGTTCATACGGGCGCCTGCGACCATTTAGCCCGTATAATTAGGATGGGATTCGTTGACGCCCTCCTATCTGGCAACGCCCTGGCAGTCCATGATGTGGAATATGCGTTGTTCGGGACGTCGCTGGGAGTTGTGATCGATGAGGGGGTGAAGATGCCTGGAGGAAGCAGGAATCATTTAGCAGCGATAAACGAGATCATGAAATGCGGGGGCTTAAGGGAGGCTGTCGAGAAGGGCATCCTGAGAAGGGGGATATTCTATGAGTGCATAGTTAACGGCGTGCCCTACGTGCTGGCAGGATCAATTAGGGATGACGGCCCAATACCGGATGTCATAACGGATGTCGTTGAAGCTCAGAAGGCTTACAGGATGCATCTCAGAGACGCGGACATAGTCTTGATGCTGGCATCCATGCTCCACTCGATCGCCGCTGGAAACATGCTTCCATCAACCGCCAAGGTGATCTGCGTCGACATAAACCCAGCTGTGCCGCTTAAGCTCGTCGATAGGGGAACCGCTCAATCAATCGGAGTGGTATCAGACGTGGGAGCATTCCTCCCGATACTGGCGGACGAGCTCGCGAGGCTAAAAGCACTTCACGGCTCCCCAAACAGAAAGCTATGAGGTGAAGAGCCCTTTGAAGATCTTAGATTTATGTGATCGAATAAGTGCTAGGTGAAAATTGTTTAAGGACTAAACTCTACCTGCTTAGATATCCTCTTCAGGAGACCCAGCATAAACCTGGCGTTTTTCAGCATCCAATGATCATTGTTGAAGAATATGTAGGCTCTTTCTGGGTCGTGAGACTTCACGCTCTCCGCTATCTCCCTGAGCTCATCTTCCGAGTAGTTGTGAGAGTACCAGCTCGTTCTTCCATGCATTCTCAGGTAGATTATCTTGTTGCTTGGGATTATGAGCGACGCCATGGGAGAGTCGATCGATACGTAGGTTGCCTCGAGCCCAGCTATCATCTCGGCTAGATCTTTTCTGAACCAGCTATCATGCCTGAACTCTATCGCGAATCTTTCTCCGATCTGAGCCTCCCTTATGAAGCGGCGGACCCTCGCTAGGTTGAGGTTCGTGGCGGCGAAGTTCGGGGGCATTTGGAAGAGGTAGAAGTCGATTTGGCTGTCGAGGGGGTCGAAGAGCTTGTTAAACCTTCTCCAGGTTTCTAGAGCTTTTTCTGAGAGCCTCCTCACATGAGTTATGGATCTGTGAACCTTCACGGCCCACCTCAGCCGCCTACCTTTCCTAGCCCATGCCGCCACCTGAGATGGGAATGGAAACCTGTAGAACGACGCGTTAAGCTCGACCGCGTTTAACCCAGAGTTCCGAACATACCAATCTAGAGAGCCCCCGAGGTTCCAGTCATACATCCACCCCGAGGTCCCGACGAAAAATTCCACCATCAATAGGTTATCTGATTCAGGGGATTAAAGGCTTTCGTATATCTTGGACCTCAACCTAGAAGGCTAAGCTACAACAAATAGCCTCCTTCAGGCCCGATAACCTCCAGTTTGCCTGTTAATGGATTAGGTTTCAAACCGAGCGTTTCCAGCGCGAAGACCCCTACTAAAGGTGTCGGAGTATCTAGCTCAGCGACAAGTATGGGTCCTCTCCTACCTTCAGCTTCGGCTTCAGCCACATATAACCTCGCTTTGACCCGCCGCTTATCGGCTAGCGTTAACATCACCTCATACGGCGTAGGAGATAATTCAAGCTCCTTAATTGTCTGAGAGTTTAAAACCACGTATGATGCACCAGCATCCACTAAGGCTCTAATCTTCTTCTCCCTCTTCCCTCTAATTATAATGTCGATGTAAACGTAGCCCACAGTTGAAGACCTGTTCTTCCAGATATTTATACATGTCCTCAATTAAGCGAGCTTATCATTCGACTGAACGATTTCTGAACTCAAGATGGTGACGTCATTTTTAGATCTGATTGGGGTCTCCATGTTTCGATTTGTCCTCATGGCGTTGGTTAATATTCTGGCTGGTTTCAGGTTTGGGAGGATGTTGGGAGAGGCGCTGGCGCTTCTGGCTGCTCTATGCTGGGCGATTGGAGCGGGATTTTACAAGAGCAGCATGAGAAGCGTTAACCCTATTGGGCTGAACTTCGTCCGCAGCATCCCTGCGATCGCTTTCCTCTTTCTGATGACCTTGGTTTTCGGGAGACTGGATTCCTTCGGCAAGCTCGATCCGATGTTGACTCTATACGTGGTCGGAGCATCCATAGTCTCTTGGCTCATAGGTGATACCCTTTACTTCCTTGGGCTGAAGAGCATAGGCGTCTCCAGAACCGTTCCGATAACCTATTCCTATCCCCTCTTCCTCCTGCCGATAAGCATGTGGTTTTTGCGAGAGCCGTTCGGCTACGAGATCCTAATCGGAACGTTGATGATAATATCGGCGATATGGCTCATATCGAGATCCCTCGGCTCGGGAGAACCTGAGAAGAGAGGAAGAATTGGGCTGGCGGCTTCGATCCTGGCGGCTTTATGCTGGGCGGTTGGAGTTGCTTCATTCAAGTATCTGATGAGCTTCATCGACCCGATCTTCCTCTCCTTCTTCAGGATGCTTGTGCTCTTGCCTCTTCTCGGGCTTTACAGCATGCTCTCATCAAGCACCAAAAGATCTATTCTTGGGATGAGGAAGAAGGAGCTTCTCCTCGCGGCGATAGGGGGAGTGATCGCGGTCGGCTTCGGAGACATGATCTACCTTGTGGGCTTAGATCTGACTAAGGCGAACATAGTCGGCCCTCTGACGGCGACGACTCCGGTCTTCGCTGGGATTATCGCCGCGGTCAAGCTTAGGGAGAGACCTAACCTTGAGACGATTCTTGGGATAGCTCTGATAACGGTTGGGGCGGCTCTCCTCTCGACCTAGCTGGAAGATTTTTACGTTACTTGCGTTTTCTATCTCATATGGGCGATCTGGAAAGCCTTGTCGAGGTTCTGAACAATTATTCGAGATGTGCTGTTCTTGAAAAGGATGGCTCTAGGATCATAGTTCTGGAGAGAGGTGCGAGAGTTCTGGGAGCGTTTCTAGGAGACTCGCCGAACCTTCTATGGGTGAATCCCAAGATCGAGGAGGAGCTGAGGGAGGGTGGATGGAATGTTGGAGGATTGAGGCTCTGGGTCTCTCCCGAGCAAAACTTCTTCTACAAAAATCCTGAGAGATTCGAGGATTGGTTCTGCCCTCAAGGGCTTGATCCAGGAAGCTATCGGATTGTCGAGGCGAGCTCAGATAGAGCCATGTTAGAGGGAGAGATAGCAGCTTTCGATCAGCTCGCAAACGAGGAGCTTAAGGGATCGGTTAGGAGGGAGATATGGCTTCTCGAAGGTGGAGCAAGGCAGCTGAGGCTTAGGATCAGGGACAGGATACTAGGCGAATATCATTCGAGGGTTAATCCCTGGGTTTTAGCGCAGGTTCCGATGGGATATGCTGGCGTTGGAACTGTTCTGGCTCCCGTGAGGAGGGGAGCTGAGCCGATACATTACTTCGGTGAGATTCCGAGAGATAGGCTCAAAGTCTCAGCGAACCATGTCTCCTTTAAGATCGATGGGAACTTCGTCGCGAAGCTTGGGATAAAGCCTGAGGATCTCAGGGAGCCTGGCTTCGGATCGATAGGATACGTTTACAGGATTGGAAAGAGGCTTTGGTCAGCCCTCATCCTGAGAACGTCGAACATCCCTCTCACGCAGGAAGACTGCCTAGACGTCCCGAAGCAGGATCCAAGCCTTCCAAGGGCAGCCCTGCAATCGTATAATTCTGGACCTGAGGCCTTCAAGGAAATAAAGTTCGGAGAGATAGAGCTTCAGCTAACTCCTACCGAAAACATCTCAGGAAAGATCTTCGCCTCGGTCGAGTATGATTTCATCGCGATGATAGGAGCCCGCAACGACGTTTTGAGGGGGATTAGGAGAACCCTAGGGATCGCGAAGCCAAAGCTCTACTAAACACCAACTTCCCTTTTTTCCTCGAATAAGGTTTATGAGTGAAAGCCCATTTTTAACATCTAGGCCATGAGGAAGGGTGGGGGAAAGATTCCGTTCGTGCCCTCACCCAGGGATGTGGTCGAGAAGATGCTCTCCCTAGCCGATCCGAGACCTGATGAGCTTCTGATAGACTTGGGATCAGGCGATGGGAGGATAGTTCTTAGGGGGGCTGAAAGCTACCGCTGCAGGGCCCTCGGCGTCGAGCTGAACGCGAAGCTAGTCGAAGAATCTCTTAGAAAAGTCCTCAGAAAATCCCTCGATGATAGGGTCAGGATAATTCATGGCGACCTGTACAGGTTCGACTTCTCGAACGCGGATGTGATCACCCTCTACCTCCTGCCATCAACCCTCAAAGCCCTAAAGCCCAAACTGCTTTCCCTCAAGAGAGGAGCTAGAATAGTATGCCACGACTTCCCGATTCCAGGTCTTCAGCCCTCCGAAATCCTCAAACTCAAATCCCTTGAGACTGGAAAGCTTCACAAGATCTACCTCTACGAGATAAGCTGAGGGAAAGGTTGATATAAGCGCCGTGTTACCAATTCGCTGGAATGTTGTTACCGAGATGGGCCCTACCCATCTTGCTCATAATCTTGCTGCTGGCTAATGGCTTAGCGGCGGCTGCGGCAGCAGAAGAAAAGCCTCTCGTAGTCGCGACGACGAGTGTGCTGGGAAGCGTTGTCGAAGATCTTGCTGGAGATCAGGTTCAGGTGATCGTGTTGGTTAATCCTTCTATCTGCCCAGCGCACTACGATGTCAAGCCCAGCGACCTCTACGCCGTCTCCAAGGCCAAGCTCATCTTCTATCATGGGATTGAGGAGTGGCTTATGCAGCTTTATAATGCTTCGGGGTCGAAGGCTAGGTTGGTGAAGGTTTCTGGAGGATGGTCGACGATCGATGAGGCGAAATCATATTATCAGCAGGTGGCTGAGGCTCTTGAATCAGAGCTCGGGCTAGACGTCTCCGAGAAGCTTGGGGAAAGGCTTAGTGAGCTGGATCGGGTTGCGGAAGAGGTTTTAGGCGAGGCTGAGAAGGAGTCGACCTCATCCATCAACGTCATAGCGATGAAGTGGCAGAGATCCTTCGTCGAGTGGCTCGGCTTCAACGTCGTCGGAGACTTCGGGCCTCCTGAGAGGCTTTCATCATCGGACATCGAGAAGCTCATCTCCCTGGGAAAGGAAAAGAACGTAGCCATCGTCATCAGCAACCTTCAAAGCGGCACGGATGTGGGGGAAGCCATCGCTAGAGAGATAGGGGCCGTTCACGTCGTCTTATCCAACTTTCCAGGAAGCAGTCCCGAAGCAAAGAGCCTGGCAGACCTGATAGAGGGAAACGCCGAAAAGGTCTTCAAGGCGATAAGCCTCTATCAGCTCAAGAGAACGGTCATGGAAATGCGGGATGAAGTGGAATTCTATAGGGTCGGCTTTTATGCTCTGCTGGTGGTAGCGGTCGTCGAGGCGGCTGGGATAGCTTATCTGGCGAGGAGGTTGAAAGCTGTTGGCTGATTATGTCGTAGAGTTATTGAACGTCTCCACCCATTATTATGGCGAGAGAAGGCCAGCGATAAGAAACGTAACCCTCAGAATTCCCAGCGGCACGTTCACCCTCATAGCTGGGCCCAATGGTTCTGGAAAAACAACTCTTCTTGAGACGATTCTTGGGCTGCTCAAGCCGAGCACGGGAGTCGTTAAGATGCTTGGCTATGAGATTCCGAGAGAAGCTTCCAAGGCGAGGAGATTTTGCTCCTATCTCCCTCAAGACTTCATGAAGCCCGCAAGCGAGCCGTTTACCGCGAGAGAAGTGGTGGCTATGGGCTTATCCTCTAGGAAGTCTATGGGATGGCTGTCTGAGGAGGATTGGATGCAGGTCGATCGGATGCTAAGCCTTCTGGGAATGCTCGAATACGCCGACAAGCCTTTTGGAAAGCTTAGCGGAGGCCAGCAGCAGAAGGTGATGCTTGCAAGAGCTCTCGTTAGGAATCCCAAGCTGCTTCTCCTCGACGAGCCTTTCAGCGCGATGGATCGGGAGTCGAGATCCTTCATAACTAAGACCATTTTCCCGAGACTTCTGGACGGCGGATGCACCGTGATCCTTGTGAGCCATGTTTTCGAGCTCGAGTCGATCGCACCGAACCTGATCGTCGAGATGAGGGAGGGAAGGGTTGAGGAGGTGCTATACGCTGATGTCCATGCTCCTGGTTAGCTCGCTCATCGCTGGAAGCTTGGCTGGAGGATTGTGCGGAGCCTCTGGAGCGATATGCAACAAGCTCAACCTTACGACCATAGCCTTCGCGATGGCTCATGGGGCCTTGGCGGGAGCAGCTCTAGCATTAGCCTTGAACTTGGATGTGCTCTCAGCGGCCATGAGCATGGCCATCGTCACCGCGATCCTGCTCGGCCCTCTCGCGGACTCCTTGAGAATCTCCCTCGACCTGATCTCGATGATCCTCTTCTCAGCATATAATGCCTTAACCTTCATTTTCATACTCATGAGCCCAGGCCAAGCCTTGATGACGGAGAGGATAGGTCAGCTTCTATGGGGGAGCATCCTAGCGATTCGACCCAGCTATATCCTGATCCTAACAATCCTCCTCATAGCCTATCTCAGCTTCATCGCGGTCTTCTGGAGGAGGCTCAGCTCAATGCTCTTCGACCTAAGGCTCGCGGAGGCGGAGGGAGTCAACGTCAAGCTATACAAGTGCATTCTCCTCACCCTAATCGGAGCGACCATCGCCTTGTCCCTTAGGATAACTGGAGGATTCCTAGTCTTCTCCCTCCTATATCTTCCAGCGGCAGCATCCCTTCAGCTCTTCAGCACGATGAAGAAGCTTATCGCGTTCTCCTGGATCTTCGGCTCAATCTCCTCCTCGATAGGTCTCTGGATAAGCCTACTATCCGACCTACCCGTCGGCTCATGCATAGTGATAGCGGCGATAATCTTGTTCCTCGGGTCCATCACCTACTCGAGATTAAGGTTCAGGCTGAGCTTGAGGGAGGCCGTGAGCCTTGTATGAGAGCGCCTTAGATAGGATCCTGGAGGAAGCCTCCATCCTTCATAGCCATGTAGGCCCCTTCCTGGCGCTTGGCGTCAAGGCTGGCTTGAGAGCGATAGAGGTTCTCGGATACGAGCCGTTCAAGATGAGGGCGAAGCTGATCTTGGTGGAGAAGCGTGTGCCGTATACATGCTTCGCGGATGGGGTGCAGTTCATCACGGGGTGCACGCTTGGAAAAGGCAACATAGAGATCGTGGAGGGAAACGACTTCAAGGCGGTCTTCATCCTCAAGCCGAAGGTCCTCGAGCTTAAGATCAAGAGCGAGGTCTTGAATGAGCTGGAGAACTGCAAGAACGAGTTAGAAGCTGAGGCTAGGAAGATCATGAAAGCTAGCTTGTATGAATTCTTCGAGGAGAAACTTCTTCTCGAATGACCTCGCCATGCTCGAAGATTTATTAAGTCTTATGAGGAAGTTAAGCTAGTGCTGCCGAGCTCTTAGCGGAGCTAGGGCTATTGGGGAAGAGTGGAATGAGTGGAAGTTCTGAGGACGCGGGAAGAAGGGCCCTTCGATTGCTTAAGAACATACTCATACTCTACTTCGCGCTATTCCTATGCAGATCCATCGAGCCCTATCTCCAGCCATTCCTCCGAGTGAAGGTCGGGACGCTGGTGGCAGATAGCGAGCTCATCTTCACCTTCATCTCCCTGCTTCTCCTAATCTATTTCGGATACTTCATCCTAATTGATGTGAGGTTTTTTCTGAATCTAGCGAGCAAGATCGTTTCGGCGTGGCTGGTTGGAGAGGAGAAGAGCAGAGTCAGGCTCATAGCCTACGACGCCGCGGTGATAATAGCTCTCATCCTGCTTCACGAGCTCTTAATCCCCTTAGCGAGAGGAGTTCAAACGATAGGAGAGCCCCTTGCAACGGCGATCCAGATAGGGATACTCGCTATAGGTCTGCTGATACTGTATCACCTGGCAGGTCAAGCCTACTATCTGACGAGAAGTAGGGTCGAGAGGCTTGTGAGAAATCTGACTGAAAGGTTCTCCAGAAAGAATTCTGAAGATGAGGTGGATGGAAAGTGACCGTCACGAGCATTTTCATCCTCATTTTCGCGCTCATTCTAGTCCTTCTCGTCACCGAGAGGTATCATAGAAGCGTCGCCGCCCTCATAGGAGCTCTCCTAACGATACTTTTTGGCATCGAGTATGGGCTCTTCCACCTTCCCTCTATACTGGATGAGCTCGTAAGCTTGATAGATGTCAACACGATCTTGCTCGCTATAGGAGTCATGATACTTGCGGAGGCGGTCGCGAGGACGGGGTTCTTTGAGTTCATAGGGCTCGGCTTGGCGAAGCTCGTTGGAAGCAGCTTTCGGAGGGTCTCGATCATCCTGATAATCTTGACGGTCTTCATAACCGCTTTCGTTACGACCATAACGGCCATGGTCATCATGGGCGCCCTCACGATCTCTCTGGCGCGGCGGTTTAAGGCGGATCCCTCGAGGACCATAATCTATGAGGCCATAATGACGAACGTCGGCGGCTTGATGCTCATGATAAGCTCCATACCGAACCTGATCGTGGCCTCGCACCTCAACTTGGAATTCCTAGAGTTCGTGGAGGTGAGCCTCCCGCTCGCCCTTCTTATCACCCTTGCCTCAGCCCTATACATCGCAATAGCTTTAGGGAGACAGCCGATGAGCCTTAGGGAGATAGAGGCGAATCCATGGACCGTGATAGAGGATAAGAGCACCTTTTACAGGGCGATGATAATCTTCGTCTCGGCCATAGTGCTATTCGTCTTCAGAGACTTCATAGGGGCTCCTTTAGGGCTGATAGCTTTAGGCTGCGCGGTCGCCGTGCTCGCTCTGGGAAGCAAGGAGCCTGAGTCGGTATTCTCGAGCATAGATTGGGGGACCATATTCTTCCTCACGTCATTTTACGTGATCGTGGGAGGTCTTGAGAAGAGCGGGGTCCTGGAGCTTCTCGCCAACGGGATCTCATGGATCTCTGGGATCGAGCCCATAGTCTTCCCCGCGGTTAACATGTGGGTTTGCGCCGCAGCCTCATCGATAATAGACAATATACCGATAACCATGATCCTAATACCGATAATGAGATACGTCTCCCAGTTCGCCCACATCCCTCTCAAGATCTTAGGCTGGAGCATGGTCTTCGGAGCAAACCTAGGCGGAAGCCTCACCCCCATCGGCGCCCCCTCATGCATAATCGCTGTCGGGATCCTGAGAAGGGAGGGGAAGCCGATAAGCTGGGGAGAATGGTTTAGGAAGTGTCTTCCCTTGGTGTCGATACAACTCTTATTAGCAAGCTTTTACATCCTATTCCTGTTGAAGGCTTGAGCGAAGAGGTTCGCAAGAAGTATGAGGAGCTTAAATCGAAGATCGAGAAGACGGTGAACCCATATATCACCATACAGATCCCGATCCCCGAGGGAGCAGATAAGCAAGAGTTCCTCGAGCTGGAGAAGGATCAAGAATTTATCGAGCACGTGAAGAAGGAGGCTATCGTCTGGATCGCTCAAAAGAGATCTCACAAGAAATAGTATTGAGATCTCACCGACTTCGAAGAGAGAAGGATGGGTCCTACGGCGCGGCTCCAAAAAGGAGATATAAGCCTCGCTTCACTTATTTTCGGATCATGAGTAAGATTGTTAGGACGGGCGTATCGTTTCCAGAGGAGCTCCTGAGGGCTTTCGATAGGATAATCGAGGAGCTTGGGATAAGATCGCGGTCTCAAGCGATTCAGGAGGCCATAAGGGCTTTCATCTCCTTGAACTCCTGGAGGCTTTCAGAGGAGGATGTCGCTGGAGCGATCTTAGTTCATTACTCGCATGAGGAGCATGGCTTGGACGAGAAGCTCACCGACGTCCAACATGAATTTCTCGACCTGATACCATCAACTCTTCACCTCCACCTATCCGAGAAAGACTGCCTCTTGATAATCGCCGTGAGGGGTAAGTCGCTGAAGGTTAAGGAGCTTCTGATGAAGTTGAGGAGGGTTGGGAGGCTGAAGCAGGTGACCTGTCTCATCCTGCCAGCTTACTGAGATTTGTTTATTAGGCGGGGGCTCGAATCTCCGATTAGCGGAATGTGCTACGCCGTTCCAGGAAAGGTCGTTGAAGTCAAGGGCGACATAGGGGTAGTGGATTTCGGAAACGGGGTTAGGAGAGAGGTCATGCTTGCGATGGTTGACGCCAACGTCGGAGATTACGTTCTAGTCCACGCGGGATACGCCATAAAGGTCTTGGATGAGAAGAGCGCCCTAGAAATCCTAAAAGAATTTGAAGAAGTCTTGAGGCTGAGCAGGGAAGGAGCTTAAGCTAAGGCTTCGGCGAGCTTGGTGAGGATCGTCGGCTGAATTCCGAAGACTATAAGGAGCAGAGCCGAGGCGAACATGGGAGCCAGTAGGAGGAGGGGCTCAGGCTTAGATCTCTTGACCAGGTCTGACTGCTCTCCGAATAGGATCCTTCGTATGGTCCAGAGGCCATAGCCTGCGGTTATTATCGCAGCGATTATCGCGATCAGGGTTATCGTTAACCTAACCGCGTCGAGGGAGCTTGAAAGAGCTGAGTAGATGGAGCCTGCGAAGATCAGCAGCTCTCCCCAGAATCCTAGAAGAGGCGGAAAGCCCATCAAGCTCAGGAACCCTATCATGAAAGCTATGCTCATCAGCCGCATCTTGCTTGCTAAGCCGCTGAGATCCCTAATCCTATCTGATCCAGCGGATCTGGAGAGGAGGCCCGAGGCCATGAAGAGTATGGCCTTCGCGAATCCATGGGCTACGTAGATCAAGATGGCTCCGAGAAGCCCCACGATCGACTGAGATGCTATTCCGAATAGGAGGTATCCCATCTGGCTTATGCTGGAGTATGCTAGAAGCGTTTTCAGCCTGTCTTGAGCGAGAGCCATGTAGCCTCCATATAGTATCGTTACGAGAGCTAGGATAGCCAAGGTCATCATGAAGCCCCATGATCGGAGCATCGACGGAAAGCCCGTATAGAGTATCCTGATCGCCGCATAGCCCCCTATGCCCGTCATGGCCGAGAATATCGCGGTTATCGGGGTCGGCGACTGAGTGTATGCGTCTGGAAGCCAGGAGTGGAGCGGGAATATCGCCATCTTCACCAAGAACCCTATGAACATCAACGAGACCATGAGACTTATGAGACTTGAGCTTAGGCCAGCGGCCCTCACCTTGATCTCCAGCAAGTTAAGGGTTCCAGTTGCCGCATAGGCGACGCCTATCCCAGCGAGAAGTAGAAGCGCTCCGGCCTCGGTGTAGATGAAGTATTTGAGGGCAGCCTGCTCCCTCCTCTCCTCCCCCCAGAACGCTATCAGAAGCCATGAGGTTATCAGCATAAACTCGAAGAAGATGAAGAAGGCTGCGAGGTTCACCGAGAGCACGGTCCCAAGCATCCCAGAGGTGAAGAGGAGATAGAGGGCGAAGTATCCTCCATGCTTTTCTTCAGCCTCCATGTAGGAGACCGAATATATGCAGGTGAGAAGCCCGAGAACAGCTATCGTGAGGGCTACTGGAGCGCTTAGTCCATCCAGAAGCAGGATCAGGGCCCCGAGGGGCTGAGCCCATAGGTAAGATGCTGTGAGAGGATCTCCGATCCTATATATGGCGTAGCTTGAGGCAGCTAAGCAGATTAGCGAGTATGCTAGCGGAGCTAAGGTTATCCAGCCCACATCTCGTTTAAGCCTCTTTCCGAGAAGCAGGACTATCGGCGAAGCTATGATCGGGGCGACCACGGATTGCATGAGAAGATGATTTACGTCCATCATTTCTACACGCCTCCCGCCAAGAACAAGATTATCAAGATCAAGGCTCCCAAGATTATCCCGATTACGTAATGGTTTAGAATCCCGGTATGGATTCTCCTCACCCAGCTTGAAAGCTTTCGAGCTCCAAGCGATAAAGCGTAGTTGAGCCCATCTATGATCTTGACCTCGAATCCGCTGAAGAGAAGCTGCCCAAGCTTTATGGAGGGATAAGCTAAAGCCTTGTAGTAGAATGCGTTGATGTAGTATCTCCTCAGGAGAAGGTTTCTCAAAGACTTGAGGTAATCATGTCTCGAGACGATCTCCTCCGGATTTCTAGTTCTCCTGACGTAGAGCAGGTATGCTGGAAAGGCTCCGGCTGCCAGAGCTATGATTGAGGCTATGGGAACTAGCAGCTGAAGGCCAGCGGCTTCATGGGCTGGAAGCTTGTGGGAGAGAAGGTAGCCTGCAAAGAGTTCTTTGAGGTTATGTTCTAGAGCTGGCGCAGCTAGACCTATGAGGAGGCTGAGGAGGGCTAGGATGAGGTAGGGCGCCCACATGACTTTCGGAGCTTCGTGCGCTTCATGTTTCTCCTCGGCTTGAGATGATCCATAGAATACCAGGCCGATGATCCTTATGCTGTAGAATGCGGTTAGGATCGCTGTTATGAGACCTAGGGTGAAGGCGAGATACTCTCCTGAGGAAAGGGCCGCTGAGAGGACCAGATCCTTGCTCCAGAATCCCCCGAAGGGCGGCAGACCCATGAGGGCGAGAGCGGCGAAGAGCATGCTGTAAAACGTTATGGGCATGTATCTTCTCAGCCCGCCCATATCCCTCAGGAATCTCGACCCGCATGCGTGGATTATCGATCCGGCTGCCAGGAAGAGAGCTGCCTTGAAGACCGCGTGGTTTAGGAGGTGGAATAGGGATCCGACATATCCCTCGATTATGTTCGCGGTCAGCCCCGCTGCTCCGAGAGCCATCATCATGTAGCCTATCTGGCTCACCGTCGAGTACGCGAGAACCTTCTTAAGCTCGGTTGAGGCGACCGCCTGGCTCGCGGCTATGAACGCCGTCAAGGCCCCGATCCACATTACAACGTAGAAGAAGCTCAGCGTCGATGGGATGACCGCGCTCCAGCTGAGCGCGATCGGGAAGATCCTAGCGACCAGGTAGACTCCAGCCTTAACCATGGTGGCAGCATGGATCAGGGCGCTAACCGAGGAGGGGCCTGCCATAGCATCTGGAAGCCATTCCATCAGCGGGAGCTGGGCAGACTTTCCTACTGCCCCTGCTAGGATCAGGATAAGCGCGATCGGTAGAAGCCAGCTGAGGTTTGCTGGAGCTGAGGCTCCGACGCTCATCAAATCCGCGAAGCTTACGGTTTTGGTCAGGCTTGCGACGATCAGTATTCCAGCGATCATGAGGAGGTCTCCGAACCTCGTTACCAGGAATGCCTTCATCCCGCAGTGGGATGGAGGATATGCCTCTGGAGGCTCTCCCACCCAGTAGTGCAGCCACCCTTCCCTCGAGTCTTGATACCAGTATCCGATGAGAGCGTAGCTGCAGAGGCCGACTCCCTCCCATCCGACGAGCATCAGGATTAGGTTATCCGATAAGACTAGGAGGAGCATGTTGGCTATGAAGAAGTTCATGAAGAACCAGTATCTTGTAAGCCCAGGGTCTCCGCGCATATAGCCTATCGAGTAGACCATTATCAGGAAGCTCACGACCGCGACGATGCTTGCCATTATTATGCTGAGGGGATCTAGGAGGATTCCAGCCTTCACCTCGCTTAGGATCGGGGCGCCTGGTATGAGAAGCCATGAGACCTGGCTCGTGAGAGGCCACCTGACCTCCTCGAAGAGCAGGGGCAGCAGGTTGAGCGCCATGAGCATTCCCAGGAAGGAGAATGCGACAGCCCCATAGTCTCTGATCTTCTCCCCGAGCCTTGCCAGAAGCGGCGTAAGCAGGGCTCCTATTAGGGGGATCAGCCAGCTGGCCCAAGCATAGATCGCCCAAGGCTCCAGGGTCATCCGATAACCACCTCCAAGGCGGATTGGATGAACTGAAGAACTGGGGCTAACATGATCGTGATGAGGATGCATGCGGAGGCGAGGGCGATCAGCGGGGCGAGCATGAGCGGTGGAGCCTCCTTGATCCGCGAATGCTTTTCACCTGAGCCTTTTCTGAAAGCTATTCTCTGGAGGAACCATAGATAATATCCTGCGGCGAGAACGCTGTTCAGAATGAATATCAGGGTTATCGTGAGCATTAGAGCGTCTGATGGTATGCCGAGGCCAGCCGAGATTATGAAGAGCTTGCTCCAGAAGCCGCTCAGAGGAGGAACTCCAGCGAGGTTTAGCAGCCCTATCCCCAAGGAGGCGGTTGTTATAGGCATCTTCGCCCCTATCCCCTCGAGTTCACTTATCTCCCTAGACTCTGCTCTCACGATATAGCAACCGACCGAGAGGAAGGAGAGACCCTTGCCCAGAGCATGATTCAACACATGGAAGAGAGCGCCCGTGAGCGCCAACGCCGCCACGCTCAGCTGATCCGGATACCTGTTCAGCACATATGCTGCGAGCCCCATTCCAGTCACTATGTAGCCTATGTTCGCTATGCTTGAGTAGGCTAGGAACCTCTTGACATCGCTTTGCATGACGGCGACCACGTTGGCGAAGGTCATGGTGAGGGCTCCTAAGCCCATTAGGATCGCTCCGAAGCCGTAGTGGAGCGGAGTGAAGACCTTGAATAGGCTCCACAGCATGGCGTAGACCCCAGTCTTTATGACGACTCCTGAGAGGACCGCGCTGATCGGGGTTGGGGCTGCGGGGTGAGCGTCTGGAAGCCAGGAGTGGAAGGGGACTACGGCGGCGGTTACTCCGAAGCCTATGATTATCATCGCAAGGGATAGGGTGGCCGCGGGATTCCCGCCCGAGAAGACGCTTGCTCGGATCATGTCGAACCTGAGAGATCCCGTTAAGCCGTAGAGCAGCGCTATCCCGAAGAGAGCTGAAAGAGATCCTAGGGTGCTCATGACTAGATATTTGAAGCCGGCTTCCACAGCCTCCCAAGACCACTTCCTGAAGGATACGAGGGAGTATGAGGAGATGGCCATGAGCTCCCAGAAAACGTATAGGGTGAAGAAGTCGTTCGCCACAGTCACCCCGACCATTCCAGCGATCAGGGTCAGCAGAAGCGGATAATATCTGTCTAAACCTGTCTCCCTCTCCAAGATCATGTATCTGATCGAGTAGATCGCCGCCGCCAGCCCGACTCCGCAGAATATCATCGAGAGGTAAAGGCTTAGGAGGTCGAGCTTCATGGACGCGGTTAGAGGAGACTCTGGCCCGAAGATCGTATAGATTGAGACTTGATGGCCTGCTGAGGCTTGAGCGGCTAGGAGTATCAGGCTGAGGAAGAAGGCTATGCTGGCGATGGCTCCTCCGCCTTCCCTTGCTCCCGCCTTCCTCATCAGAGGATCAACTAAGACTATTATCACGGCGGCGCCCAAGAGAACCAAGACTGGTAGAAGCGGATTCATCGGCTCACCACCTCAACCTCCTAAGCTTCCTAACATCAAAAGTCCCATAATGGCGGTAGATGTTTATCGCTAGGGATAGGGCCAGAGCGGCGATTGCGGCGGCGATGGCTATGGAGATCGCCACCATGCTTTGAGCGAGAGCATCGATCGAGACAGCGCCATTTACCATTCTGATCCCCATGGTCGCTATCGTAAGGTTAACTCCGAGGGTGATGAGCTCCAAGCCTATGACTATCCTTACTAGGTTCCTCTTAGAGGCCAGCGTGTAGACGCCGACGACTATTAGCAGGAGGGATCCAGCGAAATACAGCTCATATAGGTTCATTTCTCCTCCACCTCCCTGACCCGCTCCTCTTTTCTAAGCTGAGCCGAGATCGCCATCGCCGCCGCGAGGATCATGAAAGCCTGAATTAGGAGATCAAGCCCTCTATTAGCCCAAAGGAACTGAGGGTTCTCATCTATGCTTGTTAACTTGAGACTAGGCGCCTTCAGGCTTTCAGTTATCTTGGGGGAATAGGCTAGGAGGGCGAGGGCGAGCAAAACCGATAATATGGCTGCGAGAGCTCTGGTCGCCTCCATTCTAATCACCTCTCTCCTCTCCTGCGTGCATGGTCGCTAGGAGCAGTATCGTTATGGCTCCTGCATATATCAGAAGCTGGAAGACGCTTAGATATGGTGCGCCGAGGATATAGAAGATCGCCGACATGGCGATGTTCGCCGCCATGAATGCTAGGATCGCTTTCAGTAAGTCTTTGATCTCAACGGCTAGGATCGAGAAGACGAGGGTTACTATTATCAGGATGAGGTGTATTGCGGCCTCCATCATCTCACCACCAGATCCTCCTTCCTAAGCGCGATATTCTCGAACACCTTGCTCAAGGTGATCGCTTTGGTTGGACATACCTCAGCACACTGACCGCAATAAATACACCTATAGATCAGGAACACGGGCCTCTTCCCCTTCTCATCTTCTATGACCTCTATCGCCTTCGCTGGGCAGACCCTAGAGCAGAGCTGACATCCGATGCACTTTTCTCGATTGAACTCTATTCTCCCCCTGAAGCCTTCTGGGAGATGCACTTTCTCAGCCTCCCGATAGGGATACAAGATGGTTGCCCTTTTCTTGAACAAGTTTCTCAGGGCTTCCGCTATGAAGTATCCTGGAAGCCTCATCCTAGGCGATCACCTCCGTCAAGATTATCAGGATCATGGCTGGAGGCATTAGCCACCTCCAGGAGAATGAGACCATCTGATCTATCCTAAGCCTAGCGAAAATTGTTCTAACGATAGTGAAGACTGCTAGAACTATTATGGACTTCACCAAGAAGTAGATCGTGTAGAGAAGGGGTTCAAGCCCTGGAATCACGGGGCCGAGGGGACCTCCGAGGAACACCGTCGCCCCCAATCCCGATAGTAGGACTAGCTCCAAGTCTTTTGAGAGCCTGAAGAGCGCGAGCCTTCTCCCGCCATACTCGACCTCCCATCCAGCCACGATCTCCTGTTCTGCTTCGGGGATGTCAAAGGGTATCCGCTCCATCTCCGCCTGAGAAGCCACCACGAATATCGCGAAGCCTATCAGCTGAAGCCCCGCGATGAACCAGAACCCTCTCCTTAGCTGAGCCTCAACTATACCGTGAAGGCTTAGAGATCCCGCCGCGACGGCCACGCTCAGGAGAGCCAGGGTTAAGGGTATCTCATAGCCTATCAGCTGGAGAGCAGCTCTAGTCGCTCCGATCGATGCGAACCTGTTGTTCGATCCCTCCCCAGCGAGGTAAACCATTATCGTGTAGATTGATAGGATCGCCATCACAGCTATCAGGTCTCCCCTGAAGGAGATTACTCCGCTCAGCCCGCTTATCGGGAGAAACATGCACGCGAACAAGATGATCGTTGGCGCGAGGATTGGGGTCAAGGTGAAGAGGAAGCCATCCGCCGCCCTCGGAACTATATCTTCCTTCGAGAGGAGCTTAACTAGGTCGGCGAAGGGCTGGAATAGGCCGAAAGGTCCTGCGAGGTGCGGGCCGACCCTATTCTGGAGCCTGGCGTAAAGCTTTCGGTCGAACCACTCGTAGAACAGCGAGATCGCCAGAATGAAGATCGCCCCAGGAAAGATTACCGCTTCGAGTATCTTCTCGATCATCTTCTTCTAGCCCCCCTTCTCCCGAGAATATCTCTCCAGATCGCTTAGCGTCAAGATCTTACGCTTCTTCCTCGCTTCATCGGTTATCACCACCCTAGCCGTGCAGCATATACATGGATCTATCCCTCCTAAGATCGGCGGAACATCGGCAATGTAGACTTCGTAATCTCCCCTGCTTTTCAGCATGTGGGTGACCGACAAGAGGTTCGCGAGCGTCGGGGTCCTCACCTTGTATCGATATGGATTGGTTCCTCCGTTGGATATGGAGTAGTGGACGAGCTCTCCTCTTGGGGCCTCAACCCTGCTAAGCGATTCTCCCTCAGGGGCCTTGAAGAAAGGCGGGATCTTCAGCCTGTAGTCTCCTGATGGCAGGTGATCGAGGGCGTAGCGTATCATGTTTATGCACTCATACACCTCGCCCATCCTGACCTTGATTCTCCCATAGCAGTCGCACGTGTCCCAAGTCACAACGTTAAACGGTATCTCATCATGGCCGCTGTAAGGATCATCAAGCCTAACGTCATGCTTAACCCCAGAAGCTCTCAGATGCGGGCCAACCGTTCCAAGCTTGATAGCATCCTCAGGCTTCAGCAAGCCAACACCCTGCGTCCTAGCTAATATCGTTGGCTCAGAGTCTATCACCTTATCGTAGTATCGCAAACGCTCCTCGAGATAGTCGAGAGCTTTCCTCAGCTTCGACTCCGCCTCAGGCGTTATATCCCTCCTAACCCCTCCTATCGTATTGTATGCCGTCGTGACCCTGTTTCCAGTGATCAGCTCGAGCATGTCCATGACCCTCTCCCTATCCCTCCAGAAGTACATGAAGAGCGTCTCGAAGCCGAGGGTGTGGAAGTAGTGGCCGAGCCATAGAAGGTGGCTGTGCATCCTGCTGAGCTCCTCGACTATCACCCTGAGATACTTCGCTCTCGGAGGAGCCTCCTTTCCGAGAAGCTGCTCGACGTTCAAGCAGTAGCAGAGAGAGTGAGCGCAATTGCATATCCCGCAGATCCTCTCAGCGAGGTAAAGGCCCTGCAGGTAGGTCCTAACCTCGAGTCCCTTCTCTATTCCCCTGTGCAGGTAGCTCACATCGACATCGACGTCCACGATAAGCTCTCCGTCAACCTTCAACCTAAGCATCAAAGGCTCGACGTGAATGGGGTGCTGCGGCCCTATTGGGACCTCGAAGCTCACTCGCCTTCACCTCCTCTCAAGGGCTTAGGATGACTTGGAGCGTAATCCTTCCTAAGCGGGTAAACTCCTTTAGGCCAATCTTCTGGGAGGAAAATCCTCTTGAGATTCGGGTGACCTTTGAAAACTATTCCAAGCAGGTCATGGGCCTCACGTTCATAGAGGCTCGCGGCGGGAAGGACGTCGGTTATCGATTCGATCTCAGGTTTATCCTTGGGTATCAGGGTCCTAACTAGGACGCATATCGAGTAGCCTATATGCGCCACCACTTCGAGGTTTTCTCCTTGATCGATTCCGCTTAGGCAGCTCAGGAAGCTCAGTCCGAGATCGTGGGCGACATAGCTTACCACCTCCTTGTAAGCTTCTGGCGGAACCCTTACCGTGATCCTCCTCGCTCCGATGACCTTGGCGTCAAGGATCTTCTCGCCGAATCGCTCGACGATCTTCTGCAGGATCTCCTTCTCATCCATCTTCTGCTAAACCTCCCCCTTCTCTATTTTCTCCACCAGAATGCTCAAGGCCTTCAAGACCGCTTCAGGCTTGACGGGGCATCCCGAGACATAGGCGTGAACAGGTATCACGGAGTCCAGTCCAGGATAGGTGTTATAACACCCCCAATATGCTCCCCCGCTGGTTGCGCAGGTTCCAGCAGCGACAACGAACTTGGGCTCAGGCATCTGCTCATAAATTCGGATGAGCCTATCTCTGGCCTGCCTGGTGACGGGGCCTGTCACGACGAGTATGTCTGCGTGCCTGGGGCTTCCCCTCAGCAGGGTTCCAAATCTCTCGACATCATAGCGGGGGGTCAGGCATGCCGCCACCTCTATATCACATGCGTTACATGCTCCAGTATCGAACAGGAGGATCCAAGGACTTCTCGCTCTACACTTCCTGATCAGCTTCTCCATTAACCCCATTCCAATCATCTCCTTCCAAGCAAGCGAATTGACAATCCCAAAACCATGCCGTAAATTACGATTAAGGTTAGTATGCTGGGCTTGTAAGCTGCAGGAACGTTTATCGTGAAGGCTATGAAAAGAGCTATGACATCAAAGATCATGAAAAGAGCTGCGAAATTGAAGAGAAGTAATCTTATGGGGCTTCTAGCTGGAGGAAAATTCTCCCCACACGCATAAGGTTCAAGCTTTCCTCCAGTCTTCGGAGCCTTTGCGGAGATGGCTCCTCCGAGAAGGTAGATCAGTAGAATGACAATGAAGGCTATCATCAGAGCGATAACTGCTTCCATGATAGCTCGCTACTACACTCTACTGCGTAAATTTAAATTTAGCCTCCGCTCAAAAAATGGAAGCCTATAGTAATAGATACTTACTTAGAGTCTCTTGAAGAAATCTTATGACCTCTTCTCCAGCGGCTTTAACGGGCGGGCTTACCTGTTCTCCGAACTCTAGGCTCTTCACCTGAACGCCCAGAAGATATGTTGGCGAGCTTATACCCGAAATCTTAACGATAAGCTCCAGAGGAATCTCATGGGTTGAGATCGCTTTCCCCGCGGATTCTCGTAAGCTCATAAGCCTTATCTCACCAGGGTTTCCTCCGAAATCTACTGCGTCGAAAAATAAAATCATCGCCGGCTTCAAGCGCTCCAACTCCCTCGGGAGCAGATCAACTCGCTCTTCGACCACTAGAATCTTAACTCTTTCATGCCTTAAGGTCTCGCTGAGCTTCGCAGCAATTTTTACACCTATGCCATCATCGCCTCTGAGAGGGTTTCCCAAGCCCACAAAGACTAGGTCTCCATTTCTCTTAAGAGATCTTTCAAGAACGTCTCTAAGGACATTTTTCCAGCTCATCTCATCAGCGACAAGAGCGCAGCAGTGTGCTAATAAGTTTCTTGGAGAAAGCTTGATAGTTAAGCTTTTATTGAGAGCGAGGGGGTAAGGCATTCGAGAAAGGCTTGAAGCTGAAGGATCCGATGAGGCAAATCATATCGAGATACAGGGACCCTGGGCTGGCCAAGAGTATAATTCAGAAGATCTGGGAGATCTCCAAAGACCTTCCAAGAGTTAAGATAATGCATGTATGCGGGACCCATGAGTGGACGATAACCCACTGGGGGATAAGGACCCTTTTACCTGAAAACGTTGAGGTGAGAGCGGGTCCAGGCTGCCCTGTCTGCATTACACCCGCCTCCGATATAGATGCCGCGATAAAGCTGGCGCTAGACGGAATCCACGTTCTCACATACGGGGACATGTCTAGGGCTAAGGGATCGAGAATGATTTCCCTTGAGGATTGTGAAGCCGAAGGCGGGAAGGTTGGAATCGTATACAGCTTCATGGATGCGGTTAAGCTGGCGAAATCAAACCCAAGCGAGGAATACGTTTTTCTCGGCGCGGGATTTGAGACAACCGCTCCGATAGTCGCTTACTGGATCTTGAGAGGGCTTCCTGAAAATCTGAAGATACTTTCGGCTCACAGGTATGTTCCGCCCGCGGTGGGGCTTCTCGCGGAGTCTGAGGACCTGGCGATAGATGCTTTCATTAATCCTGGGCATGCGTCCACGATAAGTGGGATGAAAGCCTACAAGCCCTACTTCGATAGGTGCGGGAAGCCCATGGTCTTCGCGGGGTTTGAGCCCATAGACGTTCTCATGGCGATATACATGGTCTTGAGACAGCTGAGGGATGGGACGCCTAAGATCGAGAACGAGTATAGGAGGTCGGTTACCTGGGAGGGGAATCTTAGGGCTCAGCGAGCTTTGCGGGAAGCGTTTGACCTGAAAGAAGGCTATTGGAGAGGGGTTGCGGTGATCCCTGAAAGCTTCATGGATGTCAAGGAGAAGTTCTCGAGAATCGATGCGAGAAAAGTCTATGGGATCGGGCGGAAAGGAGGAGACTACTTCCCCTCCAAGGCTAGATGCGCTGAGGTGATAAAGGGCCTGATAGATCCGCCTGAATGCCCGCTCTATATGAGAAGTTGCACGCCGTCTACGCCAATAGGCCCAGCGATGGTCGGCGTTGAGGGAACATGCAGGATATGGGCGCAAAATAGGTTGATTAGGAATCCTAGATGCATGAGCGGCGTATGCGGGATGAAGGCTGAGGATCAGGTCGAAGGGAGGTGAAAGGATGGCAAGTCGAGATGAAGAGCGGATAAGCATGATGCATGGCGGAGGAGGGCTTTACATGCATAAGCTACTGAAGGAACATATTCTTCCAAGGTTTAAGCCTAGGAGAGATGCCGAGATCCCGCTGACCCTTTTAGCCGATTCGGCGGTCATAAACGGAATAGCCTTCACAACCGACTCCTACACGGTTAAGCCCATCTTCTTCCCAGGAGGAGATATAGGGAGGCTAAGCGTCTCGGGAACGATCAACGATCTCTCGGTCATCGGAGCAGAGCCCATAGCGATCTCATGCGCCCTGGTGATTGAGGAGGGATTCGAGCTCTCTAAGCTGGATAAGATCCTGAGCAGCATCGAGAACACCGCGAGCGAGGCGGGCGTGGAGGTGGTTACGGGGGACACGAAGGTCGTTGAGAAGGGGAAGCTGGAGGAGATAATCGTGAACACGGCGGGAATAGGTGGGAGAAGCCCTCACCTCGACGAGAACCTGAGAAAAGCCTCTTCTGACGGCAGAGCCCTGAGATCGAGGTGGCTAGACCCACGGAACATAAGACCTGGAGATAGGATAATCATTTCTGGAACAGTCGGCGATCACGCCATGGCGGTGATAGCTGCGAGAGGAGAGCTCGGCTTCGAGATTGGAGAATTGAGATCCGACGTCGCCCCATTAAACAAGCTTATCTCAAGCGCCCTAGAGGTTGGAGGCGTAGTAGCCGCAAAGGATCCGACGAGAGGTGGGCTTGCAGCACTTCTAAACGAGTGGAGCGAGATGGCTGGATTGGGGCTAATCTTGGAGGAGGAGAAGATACCGATACACGAGGAGGTTCAGGCGGCTTGCGAGATCCTCGGCATAGAGCCTTTGGAGCTGGCGAACGAGGGGAAAGCCGTCTTAGCCGTCTCCGAGAGGTATACCGATGATGTATTGGAGGCTCTTCGCTCGCACCCATTAGGAAAAGACGCTGAGATCATCGGGAGGTTCACGGATGAGTATGAGGGAGTGGTCGTTGAGACTAGGATAGGCGGCGTGAGGTATCTCCCGATGCCCCTAGGAGATCCTGTTCCGAGGATCTGCTGAGCCTACCCAATACATGATGGAAAAATGTATTAGGAAAAACTAAAATTCTGAAAATTTCACAGTCTTCACGATTCTAGTTGTTCCGCGGCTCGATTTACGTTGGAGCATTTAAGGAGCTGAAGTCGCTCTTCGACCACATTAAATCCAGAGGTTATGAGATCATCGGGCCGAAGCTTGAGGGCTCAGCCATAAGGTTAAAGCATCTATCCGACTTCGCTGAGATACCTTATGGCTTTGGGGATGAGCAGGCGCCTGGACGCTATAGGGTGGTTGAGAATGGAGGGCGTTTCAGGAATGGCCCCGACTCCCCTAAGAGGCTTCTTTACCCTCCTGAGCTTCTCCTCTTCACGGCTAAACCTGACCTGAGCATAGAGTATCCAAGCTACGAGTTTAGGAAGACTGCGTTGTTCGGGATAAAGCCATGCGACCTAGCGGCCATAAGAATCATGGACGACGTCCAAGGAGCTCTCGGAGACCAATATTACCTTCAGATGAGAAAAAACCTCTTGCTCATCGTTGAGAACTGCATCGAGCCTGGAGACACCTGCTTCTGCTCGACGATGGGAACTGGGCCCATTGCGGCCAAGGGCTTCGACATAGCATACACGAGGCTTGAGGATGATCTGGTCCTCTTCCAGCCTGGAAGCGATCTTGGGGTTGATCTGCTGAGCGAGCTGAGGCTGGAGCCTGCGAGCGACGAGGTGATCGACAGGTTTAGGGCTGCGGCGGAGGAGGCTTCAAGCAAGGCTAGGGCTGAATTCTCGCTTGAGAACCTCCCAGAGGTTTTAGAAGCGGGCGTCGACGCTGAAGCATACAAGAAGATCGCTGAAAAGTGCTTTGGATGTGCGAACTGCAACATGGTTTGTCCGACATGCTTCTGCTTCGACATAGTTGATGAACCCGAGCTTGATGGATCCGCTAAAAGGATACGAGTTTGGGATGGATGCCACAGCTACAGCTATGCTCAGGTCGCTGGAGGCCACTTCAGGAAAAGCCTCCACGCCAGGTATAGGCACTGGGTTCTCCACAAGTTCGTTTACTGGATCAGGCAGTTCGGGGCATTCGGATGCGTGGGATGCGGAAGATGCATCACCTGGTGCCCCGCGGGTATAGACATCAGGCAGGTAATCAAAGATGTTCTTAGGGAGGTGGAGATGAAATGCAAGAGATAGTTAAGACGCCCCTAGCCCCCATCCCAGCCAAGATAGTCGAGATCACCCCAGAGACCCCTGACACGAAGACCTTCGTCTTCGAGGTTGAGGGAAGGCTGGCGGAAGCTCCTAAGCCAGGCCAGTTCACCGAGATATACATTCCAGGGGTTGGGGAGGCTCCAGTCTCGATCTGCGAGTGCTTGGGCGATGGTAGGATAGCTCAAACGGTTAGGTCCGTCGGAGTTCTCACAGACTACCTATTCAAGCTGAAAGAGGGAGATAGGATCGGGATAAGAGGCCCATATGGCAAGGGATGGCCTCTAGATAGGCTCGAGGGAAAAGATGTCCTGATAGTCGCTGGTGGAATAGGATTAGCTCCGCTTCGAGGGGTGATAAGGGAGCTAGAGAAGAATAGGGAGAAGTATGGTAAGCTCACGCTCCTGTATGGGGCGAGAACTCCCAGCCTGCTCCTATACAGGTATGAATATGACCGCTATAGGGCTATACCGAACTCGGAGTTCCTTCTGACGGTCGACCACGCGGATGAAACCTGGAAGGGCAACGTGGGAGTAGTTACTCAGCTCATCCCCAAGGCTAGGATAGATGTCGAGAAGACGATAGCCCTGATCTGCGGCCCTGAGATCATGATGAGGTTCACGATCAAGGCCCTCAGCGAGATAGGATTCAAGGACAATCAGATCTACCTCTCCCTCGAGAGGAGGATGAAGTGTGGAGTGGGATTATGCGGCCACTGCCAGCTCGGCCCCTACTTCGTCTGCAAGCATGGACCCGTATTCCCTTACTGGCTCATTAAGAAATACTTCTGGGTGGATGAGATATGAGCGGGGAAGATGGAAAGGTTAGGTTGGCGGTCTTCAAGCTCTCTTCATGCAGCGGATGCCAGCAGCAGATCCTCGACCTCGGGGAAGATCTCCTATCGGTAGCAGATAAGGTCGAGATAGCATACTTCTTGGAGGCCAGCAGCAAGACCTCCCCAGGACCATACGACGTGGCCTTGATCGAGGGATCCGTCTCAACCCCACATGAGGCTGAACTCGTCAAGAAGATAAGAGAAGATTCAAGGATCGTCGTCGCCGTCGGAACATGCGCGACTTACGGCGGGATACAGGCTTTAAGAAACTGGAGAAACTTCGACGAGGTCTTAGCCCAAGTTTATCCCAAGACCGAGTGGATAAAGAGCTTGGAGAAATCCAGCCCAGTATCCGATTACATCCAGGTGGATTATGCGGTGAGCGGATGCCCCGTGAACAAGCTTCAGCTCCTAAGCGTCTTAAAGCAGACCCTAACTGGAAGAAGACCTTATCATCGCCGAGAAAGCCTGTGCCAGGAGTGCAAGCGGAAAGGAAACGTCTGCGTGATGGTCACCCAAGGAGTTCCATGCCTGGGCCCGATAATGACTGAGGGATGCGGAGCTCTCTGCCCAAGCTATAATCGAGGATGCTATGGATGCTTCGGCCCCATGATCGATCCCAAGCCAGAGGCTCTTGCCAGCAGGTTTGAGGAGCTAGGGCTCACCAAGGATGAAATAGCTTTAAGGTTGAGAAGCGTTAGTGGGTGGGCTGAGCCTGTAAGGAGGTTCCTGATGAGATATGAGCGGGAATAAGAGCTTCGAGATAAGAGTTCATCAGCTGGCGAGAGTCGAGGGAGAGGGAGGCGTATGGGTTAAGGTCAAGGACGGAAAGATCGACTACGTCGAGGTCAACATCTTCGAACCTCCTAGGTTCTTTGAAGCATTCCTCCGAGGAAGATCCTATCTCGAGGCACCTGACCTAACGGCTAGAATCTGCGGCATATGTCCGCTGGCCTACGTGATGGCGGCGAGCAGGGCGATGGAGAAGATCCTAGGGATTCAGGTTCCAGACGAGATAAATATGCTCAGGAAGATAGCCTTTCACGGAGAGTGGATCGAGAGCCACGTCCTGCATTTCGCCTTTCTCCACGCCCCAGACTTCCTAGGATATCCCTCAGCCCTCGACATGGCGAGAGACCATCCAGACTTCGTTAAAGATGCGATGGCCGTTAGAAGCTGGGGCAACATGGCGATAGAGATACTCGGCGGCCGCCCCGTGCACCCAGTAGGATTCAGGGTCGGAGGGCTTCATCGAAAGATCAGGAAGGAAGAGCTTGAACCGCTTTCCCGAAGCTTCGATGAGATAAAGAGGAAGGGAGAGAAGCTTCTCGAATTCGTCCTCGACCTGCCGATACCCGAGATAGAATACGACATGGTGGTCATGTCGCTGAAAGGAGATAAGGAGTATCCGATCTTGGAAGGAGCTGTTGCGAACAATCTAGGCTGGAAGTTCCCAGAAGACGAATTAAAGGAGAACGTCGAGATGGAGCAGAAGATCTACTCCAACGCCCTACATTACAGGCTCAGGAACGGGAGAGCATACATAACTGGGCCGATCGCTAGGTTCAACCTAAACTATGACCTCATCTCGCCCGAGGTCAAGGACATCCTGAAAGACGCGGGATGTAAGCCGCCTCTCAAGAACACCTATCAAAGCATTATTGCTAGAGCTGCCGAAACGCTTCACTCGATACTCGAGATAGGAAGACTTGTTGAAGAATACTCTGAGCCCGCTCAGCCATACATCGAGGCGCCTGTAAAGGCTGGCGAGGCAGCGGCTATAGTTGAAGCTCCCAGGGGGATGCTTTATCACCATTATCGGATAGATGAAGCGGGTAAGATCGTTTACGCCGATATAATTCCGCCGACGGCCCAAAATTACGCGGCCATGGAGGAGGACATCCTGAAGGTCGGAGACCTCATCTTAAAGGAGCCTCAGGAGAAAGCTCAGCAGATTGTTGAGACCACGATAAGGAATTACGATCCATGCATCTCGTGCTCGGTCCACGCAATCCGGCTGAAAGTCATCAGAGAATAGTGACTACTGCCCTCCGCAAACAACCTAATATTTCATCGACCCAATTCTCATCTGGCTCAGCTTCATGAAAGCTGTTAGGATCTATGTCGTAGGGATGGTTCAAGGCGTTGGCTTCAGGCCTTTTGTAAGGAGAGCGGCAAAGCTCTCAGGAGTACGCGGATATGTAAGGAATCTTGGAGGAGGAGAGGTGGAGATAAGAGTTGAGGCGGAGAACGAGGGCGAAATCTCCAAGTTTCTGAAGCAGCTGCGCGAGAGGAGCCCTCCACCTGCTAGGATAGAGATTCTTAAGGTGGAGAACGTTGAGCCCCTTAACCTCAAAGACTTCATCATCTTGGAGAGCAGTAGAGAAAGGGTTCTCGCCTCCGAGATCCCACAAGACTTGGCTATGTGCGACCACTGCCTCAGGGAGATACTAGATCATAGGACGAGATGGTATCGCTATCCATTCAATAGTTGCGCTTGGTGCGGGCCGAGATACTCCATGATGTATAATCCTCCCTATGATAGGGAGAATACGGCCATGCGAGATTTCCCCCTATGCGAGAAATGCATTGAAGAGTATGAAGATCTCTGGAACGAAAGGAGATATCATGCTCAAGGGATAAGTTGCCCTGAATGCGGGCCGAAAGTCTTCCTACTCAACAGGGATTTGAAGAAGCTAGACGTCGAAGATCCGATATCGGAGGCAGCTGAGAAGATCGAGAACGGGAAGATAGTCGCGGTCAAGGGCATAGGCGGATATCATGTGGCCTGCCTCGCAAGCGATGATGAAGTCGTCCTGGAGCTTAGGAAGCGGAAGAAGAGACCGAGGAAGCCTTTCGCGTTAATGGCCCTAGACCTTGAGGTCGCTAGAAGGATCGTTGAGATCCCTTCAGACTTGCTTGAGGTCTTCACGGGGTTCATAAAGCCGATAATCGTGCTTCCGAAAAAGCTTGGAAGCCCGGTCTCGGATTACGTTGCCCCATCGCTTAGAAGCCTTGGAGTCATGCTTGCGTACACTCCCCTCCACTATCTATTATTGAGGGAGACTAAGGATAGGTTCTTGATCATGACGAGTGGAAACGTTCGCGGAGATCCCATGATCAGCGACGACTCCAGGCTGAAGGAATTAACGAAGATCGTGGACTACATTCTGGCTCACAACAGGAAGATCATTCACAGGGTTGATGACTCGGTTATCAGGCCGACGCATGGAGGTCCCGTGATTCTCAGATATGGGAGAGGATACGCTCCTAGGATAATAAAGCTCAAGCATAGGCTGAGAAGATGCGTCATAGCTTTCGGAGGAGACCTAGAGACCAACGGGGCCATAGGATTTGATGACAAGATAATTTTAGCTCCCTATTCTGGAGATATGGATAACCCGAGGACCCTAAGGGAGCATGAGGATGTTCTCGAGTTCCTAGCGGGATGCTATGGCTTGAAGGATAGAGACCCGATAATCGCGGCTGACCTTCATCCAGCCTATCACTCGAGAGCCGCGGCCGAGAAATACGCTCTGAGAAGCGGGCTCGATCTGAAGCTAGTTCAACATCACTTCGCGCACTTCGCATCAGTCATGGCCGAGATAGGTCATGATCCTGAAGAGCCTGCTGTCGGGATAATGATTGATGGAGCTGGCTATGGTTTGGATAAAGCCATCTGGGGCGGAGAGGTGATCCTGTGGGATGGAGGGAAGTTTAGGCGGGAAGGATTCCTCGAGTATTCTCTCATGCCTGGAGGGGACTTAGCAACCCTGAGACCCGTGAGGATGCTGGCCTCAATCCTGTCAAAGTTCATGAACCTTGAGGAGGTTGAGCGCTTCCTGCGAACGCATGGGCTCCTGAAGGGGCTCAGGCATGGCGAGAGGGAGCTGAAGGCGGTAATGAACGTGATCAGGAAGAGGTCAGGTCCTTTGACATCGAGCGCGGGGAGGTTTCTAGATAGCGTTTCAGCGCTCCTAAACCTATGCCTTGAGAGAACCTATGAGGGGGAGCCTGCGATAATGCTGGAGAACGCGTCCTATAATGGCTCCCTCTTGATAAGATCCGTTGACGAGTTTCTGGCGAACCGCGACGGCTTTGAGGTGGTCATGACTGGAGAGCTGATGAAACAACTCTTGGAAAACATGGAAAACTCTAGGAAGGATTTAGCGTATACTGCTCAATATCTTTTGGGCGCGTGCTTAGGAAGAATCGCGGCTGAGAAAGCGGTAGAAGTCGGAGTTAAGGCGGTCTACGTGTCTGGAGGAGCAGCAGTCAATCATGTGATCTTGAAAGCAATAGAAGAATCATCTGAGCTCAAGGTTTACGTGAACAGGCTGATTCCGCCTGGAGATGGAGGCACCGCCGTTGGCCAGGTCTATGTCGCTGGAAGGCTTGAGGAAAGCTAGTTCTATCTTCTAGAACCTCGATCTGAGAGTGCTCTAGAACAGTTAAATCCTTAAGGGCGAGAGTTCCTAGAAAGCTGGAGGTAAATGTGCGGAATCATAGGTTGCGCCTCTAGGGGGGTAAGGGTTGCTCCTATCCTTCATCTGGGCCTGAAGAGACTCGAATACAGAGGTTACGATTCAGCCGGAATAGCAACCGTCGATGGAAATTCCGTTCACGTTAAGAAGGATTCTGGGAAAATAGATGAAATTCATGAGAGGCTGAACCTCGACGACCTACCAGGATTCATCGGGATAGCTCATACAAGGTGGGCGACGCATGGAGCTCCGAGCCAAGCTAATGCGCATCCTCATCTCGACTGCGACAAGAGAATCGCGATAGTCCATAACGGGATCATAGAAAACTTCCTAGAGCTCAAAGAGGAGCTTCTCGACAGGAAGCATGTCTTCAATTCCAGGACTGATACGGAGGTCATAGCTCACCTAATAGAGGAGAACATGAAAGGGGGGAAGGATCTGCTTGAAGCAGTTATGACAGCTGTGAGAAGGCTTAGAGGAAGCTATGCTCTGGCCGTGATCTCCGCCGATGAACCGGATAAGATAGTGTTCGCGAGAAAGGAGTCTCCTCTCGTCCTAGGAATAGGCGATGGAATGAACTTCATGGCTAGCGACGTCGCAGCGTTCATCGAGCATACCAGAAAGGTGATCTTCGTAGGCGATGGAGAGGCTGGATACATAACTCCATCAGAGATTAAGGTGTATAAGCTTGAGTCGGGAGTTGAGGTGGAGAAGAAGGTTACTGAGCTGAGCTGGACGGTGGAGATGGCTGAGAGATCCGGCTACCCGCACTTCATGCTTAAGGAGATCTATGAGCAGCCTTTCGCGATCGGAGAAGCCTTGAGAGCTCAGGAAAAATATCTTGATCTCATCACGGAGTTTCTTGATCGAGGCAAGGACATTTTCCTGCTAGCAGCTGGAACCTCTTACAACGCATGCGTCGCCGCCTCCTACATGTTCTCAAAGGTCGCTAGGCTTGCGACCACACCGATCATAGCCTCAGAGTTCATCGAGAACTACGGCAGATCCATCGGGGTTGACACGGTGATCCTGGCGGTGAGCCAGTCTGGAGAAACGGCAGACGTTCTCGCGGCGATAGATCATGCTAGGATGACCGCGGCCACGATACTCGGGATAACGAATGTCGTCGGATCTACGCTTACGAGGATCTCAAGGGCATATATTCTGCAGAACTCTGGGCCTGAGATAGGGGTTGCGGCGACGAAGACTTTCACCGCTCAGCTGACTGTCTTGGCTCAGCTCGCCTTGCGTTTAGCTAGAAAGAGAGGTAAGCTCGCTCAATATGAGATAGATGAGCTCAGGGATGAGCTGAAGAACCTTCCCAAGCTCGTCAAGAAGACCCTAGATATCTCCGATAATCCTATCAAGAAGCTCGCCCAGAAGCTCGCAGGAGCTCAAAGCATCTTCTTCCTAGGAAGGGGGATCAGCTACGCGACCGCCCTCGAGGCTAGGCTGAAGGTGATGGAGCTAAGCTACATACCCTGCATAGCCTATCCCGCTGGAGAGAGTAAGCATGGGCCGATAAGCGTCGTCGAGAAAGGCTATCCCGTCTTCTTCATAGCTCCACAAGACTCGACCAGGAAGCACGTGATAGGAAATATCATGGAGATGAAGGCCAGGGGGGCTGAGATCTACTGCGTCGGAACCGAGGGTGATGAAGAGCTTAAAGAAAACTCCGACTGGTGGCTTGGGCTGCCTAAGGTGAACGAGATCTTAAGCCCGATAATCTACGTCATCCCGTTCCAGTTCCTAGCATACTATCTGGCGCTCGAGAGAGGCTACGACCCCGATAAGCCTAGAAACCTGGCGAAGAGCGTAACCGTCCTCTAGACCTCATGCCGCGAAAAAGAAATTAGCTCTTAAAATCACTTCAACTACGTGATAGACTGGAAGAGCCTCGCGAGGAGGATAGACCACACGCTTCTGAAGCCGCATGCATCTGAGAGCGACATTAGGAGAGTTTGCGAGGAGGCCAGAAGATTTAGGTTCGCCGCCTTATGCGTAACTCCTGTTTACGTTTCGCTCGCCTCTAGGCTCTTAGAGGGCTCAGGGGTGAAGGTTTGCACGGTCGTCGGGTTTCCTCTAGGATCAAACCTGATGGAGGTGAAGGTAAGGGAGGCGGAGCTGGCGATCAGGGAGGGTGCGTCGGAGATAGATATGGTCATGAACTTAGCCATGTTCAAGTCTGGGAAATATGATTACGTCGAGGAGGAGATAAGGCAGGTCAAGAGCGTCGTCGGGGAAAGGATCTTAAAGGTGATTCTTGAATGCTGCTATCTCTCGGACGAGGAAAAGATTCAGGCTGCGAAGATCGTGGAGAAAGCTGGAGCAGACTTCGTTAAAACCTCAACGGGCTTCGGGCCTTCTGGAGCCAAGCTCGAGGACGTGAGGCTTCTAAGAAAAACGCTCTCTCCACGCGTTAAGGTGAAGGCTGCGGGAGGCATAAGGACCTTGAAGCAGGCTATCAGCTTTCTTGAGGCTGGGGCCGATAGGCTTGGAACGAGCTCTGGAGCTGAGATAATCCGAGAAGCTCTCGAGAAGCGGGAAAGATAATTAAGGCGCGTAGCCTTGTAGGTGTTGGCTGAGGAGATGGTCGAATTAGCGCCTCATGAGAGGTTTGAAGGAGTCTACTGGATAAGGGATGAGGGTGAGAAGGTTCTAGCGACGAGGAACCTGGTACCAGGATCTCAGGTTTACGGCGAGAAGCTTTACCGAATCAAGGGAGAGGAGTATCGAAGCTGGATACCTTATCGGAGTAAGCTCGCTGCAGCGATCTTGAAGGGACTAAAAAATCTCTTCATCGAGCCAGGCTCGAAGATCCTGTATCTGGGAACCGCGACTGGAACCACTTCAAGCCATGTCTCAGACATAATAGGAGAGAGTGGGGTCTTGTATGGCGTTGAGTTCGCTGCGAGGGTGATGATACAGTTCAAGCAGAACGTCTCGGATAAGCGGCCGAACATAATCCCCATCTTCGCTGATGCAAGAAAGCCTGGAGCATACGCATCCATAGTGGGCATGGTTGACGTGATTTACTGCGATGTCGCTCAGCCCGAGCAGGCGAAGCTTTTCGCCGACAACGCGAGGCTCATGCTGAAAAGAGGGGGCCACGGCTTCCTAGCGGTCAAGGCCAGAAGCATAGACAGCGTCCAAGAACCTGAGGTGATCTACAAGAGGGAAGTAGAAATACTCGAGAGAAACGGGTTGAAGCCCATAGAGGTGCTATCACTCGAGCCCTATGAAAGAGATCACGTTATGGTGGTCATGGAGTATCGCTAGAGAACCTCCAGAAACCTCCAAACCACCTCTTCATCTGCTGAGAGACCTCTTCCTGAGAAACCTATCTATCTCTCTGGCGGCCTTTATCCCATCCGCCGTTGCGAAGGCGTAGTCCGAGGCTCCTCTAACCACGTCACCTCCCGCGAAAATCCCATCAACCTCGGTCGCCAACCTCTCGTCAACCCTAATCGTCCCGCGGTCCGTTAGTTCCACTTCGAGCTCCTTTCTGACCCAGTCAACTAGAGGCTGCTCACCAGTCGCGTAAATCACGTGATCTGCTTCGACCCAGAACTCGGATCCTCTTATTGGTACTGGAATCCTCCTCCCATCGGGGCCGATCTCGCCAAGCTTCATCCTGATGCATTTTATTCGCTTTAACCTGCCGTTCTCGCCTGCGAATTCGATCGGCTGGGTCAGATAGCTCAGCTCGACTCCCTCCTCCAAGGCGTCTTCCACCTCCTCCTCGAAAG
>CAYXHS010000001.1:0-4749 GCA_964465105.1 uncultured Nitrososphaeria archaeon | reverse complement strand
AGATAGCTCAGCTCGACTCCCTCCTCCAAGGCGTCTTCCACCTCCTCCTCGAAAGCGGGCATCTCCCTCCTACTCCTCCTGTATATCATCTTGACCGAGCTTGCTCCAAGCCTCAGGGCCGTCCGAGCGGCATCCACGGCGACGTTTCCTCCTCCGATGACATATACCGTTCCTTCAAGCCTCTTACGCGCATTCAGCTTAACCTCCTTGAGAAACTTTAGCGCAGGCTCAACTCCTTCTAAATTAACTCCTGGAATTCTGGGAACCTTTGGAGCTTCGCATCCAGTCGCTATGAAGATGGCGTCATATTCGTGCTCGAGAAGATCGGCTAGCTTCACGTCCTCTCCGACTCGAACTCCGTTCCTGACCTTTATCCCAAGGCTAGTTATTAGATTGATCTCCCTTTCGACGACGCTCGACGGAAGTCTAAAGTCTGGGATCGCGGTGATCAGCTTCCCTCCGATCCTTCTCTCAGCCTCGAACACCGTTACCTCATGCCCGAGAATCCTGAGATGATAGGCTGCGGTCAATCCAGCTGGGCCAGAGCCTATGACAGCGATCCTGAATCCGGTTGAGTTTTTGGGGTCTGGCAGGTGCTCAGGCTTGATGAACTTGTCTGAGACCGCTCTCTTGACCTCTCTTATCCTTACGGGCTTTCCGCTTAGCTGGCCGAGAGTGCAAGCCTTCTCGCAGTAAGCCGCGCATATCCTACCGCAGATCATCATCGTCGGCAAAATCCTGAGAGCGAGCTTAGAAGCCTCCTCAAACCTCCTCTTGGAGACCAGGCTGAGATACGCTGGGACTGGGAAGTTCAGGGGACATGCGATCACGCATCTAGGAGTCTTGCACCTGAGGCAGCGTGAAGCCTCGGCGACAGCGCTCTCCAAGTCGACCTCCTGAACGACCTCGCGGAAGCTTCTAACCCTCTCCTCAACAGAAAGCTTCTTCAAAACAATCTTCTCCTCGAATATCTCCGAAAGAGGATTCTTCTGAGCTTTCAGCCCATCGCTCAAAACCTCGTGAAATATTCTTCTCTCAGCTGGGTCAAGCTTTTCGACGAGCCTATCTGCGAGAGCTGAGAAATTCTTGATTCTCAGATCCGATAATCTCAGGTCGATTGGTATCTCGCTTTCCATCAAGATCCTCTTGATCCTCTCCGCGAGGTCCAGCCCATGATCAGCCTCGATCCTCAGAATGACCTCATGGAAGGTTTTCACGAAACTAGGCTGATCGGAGATCATATACAAGGTTATCGGGTGAAGGCTTCGCCCAGCCTTAAAGAAAGATTAAATAGCGCTTGGACGGCTGCAAGGAGAGAGCTGGGAAAAAAGTTAGGTGTGTAGCTGATGCCTCACTGGGAGTATTCGGTCAAGGAGCTGGATGAGGCGAGAACCGTCAAGGCTAGCTTAAGGGAGATAGATGTCTCTCCAAAGTGGTCTAGGGAGGTTTGTAGGGCGATAATAGGCTTGACGCTGCCGGAGGCGAGGAAGCTGATGGAGGACGTTATAGCCATGAAGCGGATGATACCCTACAGGAGGTATAAGAAGAATAGGGCTCACCACTCTCAGACGAAGGGAGCTGGAGGATATCCGGTGAAGGTCGCTAGGCACATGCTCAAGCTCTTGGAGAGCTTGGAAGCCAACGCGGACTTCAAGGGCCTCGACCCAGACGAGGTCGTGATAGTTCATGCTGCCGCCCATAAAGCCAGGAAGATAAGAAAGTTCATTCCAAGAGCATTTGGAAGGGCCACGCCTTATGATAAGCAGCTCGTTCACATCGAGGTGATTGGGGAGGTGAAGAGCTGAGATGTCAACTATCAAGAACATTCTGAGTAGCAGGCTTAAGAAGGCTGAGATCTACGAATACTTGGCTGAGAAGCTTAAGGATGCGGGGTTCGGCGGAGTCGATATAGCCTTCACCCCGATGGGGACTAGGGTTACGATCTACGCCATGAGACCTGGAAGGGTTATAGGGCTGAGAGGTAGAACGATAAGGGAGATCTCGGAGGAGCTTGAGAAGAAGTTCGGGGTTGAGAACCCCAACGTAACCGTCGCCGAGATAGAGGTTCCTGAGCTCAATCCTCAGGTTATGGCCTACAGGATAGCTCAAGCCCTCCAGAGAGGCGTCAGGCACAGGAGGGTGGCTTTCTGGGCTTTAAGGAGAATCATGGACGCTGGAGCCAGGGGAGTCGAGATAGAGATAAGCGGGAAGCTTACCTCTGCCAGGCATAGAACCGAGAAGTTCTCAGCGGGAATAATGCCTAAGTCGGGCGAGCCAGCCCTCAAATACGTTAAGGTCGGGAAGGCGTCGGTTCTCCTAAAGAGCGGGGTCTTCGGAGTTAAGGTTAAGATATTTCCACCTGACGCACCTATGCCAGAGGAGATAACGGTGGCTGAGGCTCAGGAGGCGGAGGTGACTGAAAGTGGTGAAGGAAGTGAGGGAGCTTAGGGAGAAGAGCAGCGAGGAGCTGATAAGCGAGCTCGATAGGCTTAGAGCAGAGCTGATCCTGCTTAGGAGCAGAACTGTCACGGGTGGAGGGCTGGAGAAAACAGCTCAGATAAGAAACATGAGAAGAAGAATAGCGAGAATATTGACTATCCTGAGAGAGCGAGGAATAAAGCTGTAAAATCTACTTTATCTTCTGGAGAACGACCGCAGGGCAGACCCTCGTAACCCCAGGAGATCTCTCAAGCCCTTCCACGAACTGGGTGAGATCTTCCAGGTTTCTGAACCAGCATTCTGCGAGGATCATGTGATCCCGAGAAGCTTCGCAAGCTCAGCATAGGATCTTCGAGAATTCTCAATTCTCCATGAGGAGCTTTATCAGCTTTAGGTTTGAAATTCGAACAATATCCTTTTCTTTTTCAACCAGAATAATAGTTTTGTGGAATAGAGGTGAAAAGAATGGAGGAAACCAGAATGCCCCTTTTAGGAGAAAGAGTTCCAAGCTTTGAAGCTCAGACCACTCACGGGAAGATAAGGTTTCCAGAGGATTATCAGGGAAAGTGGATCGTGCTTTTCTCGCATCCAGCGGATTTCACCCCAGTCTGCACGACGGAGTTCGTGGCCTTCCAGAAGCGTTATGACGAGTTCAAGAAGCTTGGATGCGAGCTGATAGGGCTGAGCATAGATCAGGTCTTTAGCCACATTAAGTGGGTTGAGTGGATCAGGGAAAAGCTAGGCATCGAGATAAAATTTCCCGTAATCGCAGATGATCAAGGTAAGATAGCTAGGCTGATGGGGATGATTCACCCTGGGAAAGGGACGAACACCGTTAGAGCGGTCTTCGTGATAGATCCTAACGGCGTTCTCAGAGCTATGATCTATTATCCGCAAGAGGTTGGAAGAAACATGGATGAGATCCTAAGGCTCGTTAAGGCGCTGCAGATCTCTGACGAGAAGAAGGTCGCGATGCCAGCGAACTGGCCAAACAACGAGCTGATAGGCGACAAGGTGATAATCCCGCCTGCCAGCGATGAGAAGTCCGCCAAGGAGAGGTTGGAGAAAGCGAAGGCTGGAGAATTCGAGTGCTTCGACTGGTGGTTCTGCTATAAGGAGATCTAATTAAGCGTATGGAGGGATAAAATTGACCGAAAGGCTTCAAGTCTACAGGTGCGAGGTCTGCGGAAACATCGTCGAGGTTCTTCATTCAGGGGTCGGCGAGCTCGTTTGCTGCGGCCAGCCCATGACTCTACTCGAAGAAAAAGCTAAGGACGTGGGATTGGAGAAGCACGTGCCAGTGATCGAGAAAACGGAAGCTGGAATAAAGGTTAAGGTGGGATCGATACCGCATCCCATGGAAGAGAAGCATTACATAGAGTGGATCGAGCTGATCGCGGACGATCAAGTGTATAGAGCATTTCTGAAGCCTGGAGATAAGCCTGAGGCGGAATTCAGAGTCGAGGCGGAAAAGCTCAGCGCCAGAGAATACTGTAGCGTTCACGGCCTCTGGAAATCATCAGAGTGACCCTCGTAACCCACAAGCTTAAACCCATCTTTTTCTCATCTCTCATGTGAGGCTGAGATCTTGCCTAAGGCTCACGTCGAGAAAATTTCAAAGGGATTACATGTTCTCAGAATGGATGATGATCAGGTCAGATACTTTGAAGCACTATGGAAGATCGAGGAGGGGATCACCTATAACGCGTATCTCTTGATGGGATCGGATGACGTGATCCTATTCGACACATGGAAGAGGGATTATGCGAGCGACCTCCTAGAGCTATTAAGAAGCTTGATCGACCCGAGAGACATAACCCACGTCATAGTTCATCACATGGAACCCGATCACAGCGGATCTCTAGCCGAGGTTCTTAGGGAGAACGGGTTCAGGGCCGAGGTTCATGGGCATCCGCTTGCTGGAAACATGCTGAAATCCTTCTATAGAATCGAAGCCAAGTTCAAGCCCGTGAGGGATGGGGACGAGCTCGAGCTGAAGGATCTCGATTTGAGATTTCTCCATACGCCATGGCTTCACTGGCCTGAAACAATCATGAGCTACCTAGAAGATCAAAAGATACTCTTTTCAGGAGATGCTTTCGGAGGCTTCTCGATTCCTTCGAAGCTGTTCGACGATGAAGAGGAGATTGTCTCCAAATACCTTCCCTCCGTCAGGAGATATGTATCCACCATAATAGGAAGCTATAGGGGTCACATCTTGAGAAACGTTAGGAAGATTGAAGATCAAGGGATTAAGATTAGATTGATCGCTCCAGCTCATGGGCTCATCTGGAGGAAAAACCCGAAGAG